>CAKKRP010000048.1 GCA_919902765.1 Gammaproteobacteria bacterium
TGCGGGGTATGAGTTACATCGGTCACGGATTGTCGCATGCCGCCTTTGGCGGGGCCGTGCTGGGATTTGTATTGCATTGGAATTTTTACGTAGGCGCGGCGGCGGCGGCGTTTTTGGCGGCGCTGCTAATCCATCGGTTGGCGGACAATAAAAAAATAAAATCCGATGCGGCGATCGGTATCGTCACTACCGCGATGTTCGCGTTGGGCGTGGCCATTATCAGTAGTTTACGTCAGTTCACGCAAAGTTTCGAGGCGTCGTTGTTCGGTAACATTTTAGGTGTGACGGAAGTCGATTTGCGGGTGATAGCGACGGTGTTGGCGCTAACCGTTTTGGGCGTGTTTTTCGGCTATAAACCGTTATTATTTTCAACCTTCGATACCGATACCGCGCGCATATTCGGTTTACGTACCGGCAGCACGCAATTTTTGTTTTCTCTCATATTGGCGTTGGCGGTGATCGCGGCAATGAATATCGTAGGTGTGACCATGATCGCGGCGGCATTGATTATTCCGGCGATTACCGCGCGGTTGCTGACCGATCATTTTGCGGTGATGTTGTTTTTGTCAACGCTGTGCGGTGCCGTGATGGGGGTCGGCGGGATGTTTCTCAGCTATTATTTCGACGCCGCCTCAGGTGCAACCATTGTGTTGTTTGGCGCGTTGATGTTTATCGGCGCGTGGTCATATAGTCAATGGCGGGAATGGCGGGCGGTGCGGCGCATGGTGCATGCGCATGGCGCCACGCGTCATGCGCATCCCCACACACATCGTGGCGTACACGCGCATACACATGACGCAGGTGACCATCATCACGCGGTGCCGGGTCGCTGGGTACAGGTGCCGCCAGGCGGGGGCTTGGGGCCGCCCTCGCCGCCCGGGCGTATGTCTGCAAAAACATCCATTGCGCGAGAGGAGCGTAAGTCATGAGTATAGTTACGCAAAAAAAGACGGTGGTGGTAGGCGCGAGCCGCAAGCCGGATCGCTATTCCAATAAGGCGATAAAGATGTTGGTCGAACACGGGCACCCCGTGATCCCGGTGCATCCCAAATATGCAACTATAGAAGGCTTAAACGTGGCGCATCGCTTGTCCGATGTGGCCGGCCCGATAGACACCGTGACGTTGTACATAGGCCCTGCGGAATCCAGCAAATTAGCGGCGGATTTAATCGCGCTAAAACCACGTCGGGTGATTATGAATCCGGGGGCGGAAAACGACGCACTGATCGCGCCTTTGGAAGCAGAGGGCATAGCGGTGGAAAAGGCTTGTACTTTAGTGTTGCTCAGAACTCAACAATATTGATGCAATTGAATAAGCCATGAATTATCCGGCAATTAAATCTTTGTTATTCCGCGTCGATGCGGAGCGCACCCATGAATGGCTCTTATCCGCCCTACGCATGTTGCAACGCGTGCCCGGCGGCGTGCGTCTGCTACGCGCGATATATGCGCACAAAACGCCGGTAATCGCAGCGGATTTGCTGGGTCTGCACCTCTCCAATCCGGTCGGTTTGGCCGCTGGATTAGATAAAAACGGCCATTGCACGGAGGCGTTTGCCGCGCTGGGGTTCGGGTGGTTGGAGGTCGGCACGGTAACGCCACGCGCGCAACCGGGCAACCCTAAGCCGCGCTTATTTCGTTTGCCGGCACGTCAGGCGATCATCAATCGCATGGGGTTTAATAACGCGGGTGCGGAGGTCTTGGCGCACAATTTGAAACATGCGCGTCGCGCCTGCCCCCTGGGTGTGAACATCGGCAAAAATAAGATTACGACCGATGAGCGCGCGGCCGATGATTACGTGCGCGCATTGCGCATGGTGTATGCGGTGGCGGATTATGTGACCGTCAACATCTCTTCGCCGAATACGCCGGGTTTGCGCGCCTTGCAAGAATCCGCCGCATTGGAAAAATTATTGGCGACGCTTAAGCTGGAATGCGCGGAATTGGCGCGTATGCACGGCGGACGCACCCTGCCATTGGCGCTGAAAATCGCGCCGGATTTGGATGATGAACAAATCGATCACATCGCCACCCAGGTAATAAAATACCAATGGGACGCGATAGTGGCGACAAATACCACGTTAAGTCGCGTCGGCGTGGAGGATATCGCACTCTCTCAGCAGGCCGGCGGGTTGAGCGGTGTACCGCTAAAATCGCGCGCCACCGAGGTGATCGCGCGGCTATATCGCACCACGCAAGGACGGGTGCCCATCATCGGGGTGGGCGGGATAGCTAACGCCGACGATGCGTGGGAAAAAATTTGTGCGGGCGCGGATGCCGTGCAAGTGTATACCGCGTTGATTTATCACGGACCGAAATTAGTGCGCGATATCGTTGCAGGCCTGCGCGAAAAAATGCGCGCCATGGGCGCGCCGGACTGGGCGAGCGCCGTAACGCAAGCGCGTCTATCCAGGCCTGGTGACAGGGCGTAGCCGGGACGATTAGCCGCACGTCACCGATCAGTGCAATTGCCGATGCCAAGTCATGCCAAATCGCTCATGGTTGGCATAAAACGCTACTGCGGGAGTATGGCGCTTTTTATGTAATGCCGGTATTGCATACGCGATTACGCCTCCATAGAGCATGCCCAATAGCACATCGCTGGGGAAATGCATGCCCGCAACGACGCGCAGGCTGCCGGCATAGGCGGCCACGCTTAGTGTGCCTGCCCAAACCCAAGGTGCATACACGGAATCCGGGAAATAATCTTGAAACAACGTCGCAGTGAATACCGCGCTGCCGGTGATGGCGGCAGCGTGGCCGGAAAAAAAAGAACGCTTGGTATCTGCGTCGTACCGCACATCGCTAGGCGGATGCGTGTCATAAGAATACGGGCGATAGCGATCCACGACGCCTTTTGCAAAGGCGACACCGCCCGCGATGAGGGTGAAAGTCTCCGTATATAAATAAACTATCGACAGCGTGTCTTGCGTGAGCGGCGTGTAAAGGCTTAACGGCGCCAAGGCGGTGGCCATCAACCAGCCGTCGCTTTCGTGCGCGGCGCGCGCATTCCATAGGCCCGCCGCGCCGCGATCGAAAAGCGGTACGGAGGAGCGTTGTTGGGTGCCGTCATCGCGCATTTGATAACGGGTTTTGTGCAAATTATAATAAGTACCTATGGCTCCCAGGCCCAGCCCGGTGCTCATTATTGTCCATTCGCGGGTGGCATCAAATGCATAGGGGTGTACTACGGAATTGGCGTCGCCGTGCGCCTGCATGGGCATAATCGTCGCAACCGAATACAGGCCGATTGCCATGTAATATCGACAGTGATTTTTCAAATGGCATTTCCTCGCGTAAACATGTGAGAGCATTTATGGAACCGCGCGGACCGCGAATGACAATGCCTCGCCCGCGTGTTCATCCAAACAAAAAACCGAGTGCCACGTGCAGTGTTGCATATTATGTTGCGGTAATAACAGCACATCGCCGGGATTTAAAATATTCGCATATCCATGATCTACAAGTTGCGCAAAAAATTCCGGCACGTTATTGATGAGTTTTTCCAGGCCCGCATGTTCGGGTGAGTCCAGTTGTGCGGAAATTGTTTCCGGAACGAGGGCTGCGCTCAGTAATGCGTTGCGCCACGCGGGTTTGATTTTGGCGCGGGTCATAAGCTTGTTTGCCGCAGGATTTTGCAGAAATCTACAAATTTCATCTACCAGGCGGTTTTTAGGTAACGATAGCCAGGCCGTGCGGCCGGTGAGTTGTGCAAACACGATACCTAGGTGTACGCCTTCTACATCTTGATGAAACTGCGCGCCCCCATTGGGGGCGTTAAAATAAATGATGCGTTCTATAAAGGCGAGGTGTGGTTCGCCGGTGATTTGTCGCAAGCTATCTAGCAATCGCGCGTTGCTCGCGATTAATGCGGATTCCGGAAAAACATGTTCTGCTAAGGCGGCGGCATGCATCTCACGGGTAAAATCCGCGCCTACATCTTCATATCCATCCATGCCGAACGAGAATCGAAAACGTAGCGAGGCGTCTTCTTCTACATAGGAAAGCCACGACGCCTTCATCCACAGCTCTTCTGCGACCACGTGTTGATTTTTTATCGCGTCAAAGTCGATACGCTCGATTTGTTGGCCGTCGGCTGCATCGTAGCTGCTGCTGAGGATATCGAATGCGTGTCGATAGCGCTCAAAATAGGGCGGGGCGGCGAGCAAATCCGCACACTCCCGCCCGGACAATACCGCTTCGTAAAAGGCCTGTGCGGCGACAAAATGGGCTGCATAGCGCGCCAGGCCGACGCTTAGCAACTGCGGCAATAACACTGAGTCGGCGGATTGCCAACGTGTTTTTGCCGTTGCAAGCTCAGGAGCCGGCGGCGGATTTTGCAGCGCGATCCAACCCAACGTGGTATCGCGACGCTTGATTAAATGATAGTGCGCGTCTTGCGACGTGGCGCTGTAGATAACGCTAAAGCCGCCGCTGGCAAGGCGCGGGGCATTGGTTGGTGCAGACATCGGTAACGGCCGGGCGGAAATAGATTAAGGCATATTATACAAGGATTGCTCGGCATTTAATGCAAAAATCCGGATTAAAGATTCCAGCAGGTCCTATCTTGTGCATCGGCGATGACGGGGCCGGATTGGCTGATGGTGAACGAAGGGCACTTTGTGTCTGCGGTCTGGGGGCTACCCACGGCGGGCGACGCGGTAATCGTAAAGCCGATATCGCTGGCCGGCGTGGACAGCACCACCGTGTAGTAGCCTTGAGATGACGTGGCCGTGGCGGCGATGTCGGTAACGAGGTCGGTATAGGTGGGATGCGTAGTCCGCCAGCGTTCTTGGCCAAGCTGCAACGACAATAACGTATTTATGGCGTCAGAGCGGCGGTTACGCTGCACATAGCCGGAATAAGTCGGGATCGCGATGGTGGTTAAAATACCTAGTATTGTCAAAGCGATAAGTACTTCTATCAAACTGAAGCCGCGTAATTTGCTGGTCATGTTGTATTTTTCCAAGTCAGTTAACTATGTAGCGGCGTCGCGCCCAAGAATTTTAATTCTAAAACGGCGCATAGGCGGGGCCGCTATCTCAGTGTTAGCCGTATTATGCGGTGGCCTAAGGGGAGTTGAGTGGCATGCGGTGCTTATCCGTGAAGGCGCAGACGCAAGGGTTTACGCTGGTAGAATTATTGATAACCCTAAGCGTCGTCGGCATCATCATGGCGTGGGCCATACCCTCGATGGGACAGCTATTTGAGCGTGGTCGTGTGCGGGGTATTGGCGAAGAGTTTGGGGCCGTTTTGAGTTTGGCGCGTAGCGAGGCGATGATGAGCAACGCCTCGGTATACGTACAAATTACCGCCGGCGCCGATTGGTGCTGGGGCATACGCGACAGCGCTACGGCATGCAATTGCAAAGCAGCGAATTCCTGTACCGTGCGCGGTCAAGCGCGGCAAGCCTCTGTGGTGCAGTATAGCGGAATTACGATGAACACGGGTTCATTCGACATGATCTTCGATAGTCGCGGCACCGTCACCGCTACGGCCCCCGTAGAATTTCAGTCCGGGAAAACAAAAGGACGCGTGAGCATTAGTGCCGTTGGGCGCACACGCACCTGTTCTGACGACTTGGTGGGGTGGTTGCCGCTCGCCTCGTGTTGAGATACGCGCCGGTCTCGCCCCAGAGTTGCGACTACTGACGGGCGATATTTTTACGCGCCGGCGCATAATATGCGATATCCCACGGGCGCAGTGCGCAGATCGGATGATGCAAATTGTGATATGCATCACACAAATGCCGATAAATATCCGAATATTTATGGCTTTTAGGTAAATTATAGTTAAATTTGTCACGCCTTTGGGACGATAAACGAATAGGCGCAATTGGCGCGTATTGGTTGTAACAAAAGACTGATGACGACAACGCTTCCTGTAAGCCCCCGGCGCAATCAAACCGGCCTGAGCCTCATCGAATTGATGCTGGCGATGGCGATGGGCGTGACATTATTGCTTGGGGTATCGCAAGTTTTCTCGAGTGCGGTCGGCGCGAATACCGAGGCCCTGCGTTTGACTCACGTCACACAGGAAGTACGCGCGGCATCGAATTTGATTGTCAGTGAATTGCGGCGTGCGGGTTATTGGCTGGGCGCTCAAACAGTGGCCGTAGGTACCGCGATTCCATATGGTGTGTATCAAGTGAACGCGACGTGCGTGTTGTATAGCTATGACGACGTGCTCACCGCCTTGCCTTATCGCGGATTTCGTTTAGAAGGCGGCGCCATCAAATGGATGCGTTCGGCGACTCTGAATCTGAATGAATGTACCGCGCCGACGCTGGCATCGTGGACGGAAATTACTGAAACTGCCTCGGTTAACGTCACGGCATTGGCATTTGCAGATAAATCCGCCTGCGTCAATATAACCACGTTTGCGACCGCGCCAAATGCCAGTTGCAATCCCTGTGATGTAGCCTATGTCGCCTGGAGTTTAGGCGATACGCTGTTCAATACGCGGCAAGTGGGCATCGCCATCACTGCGTCACCGGCAGGGAGTAGCGCCAGCCCGTTAGTGTTTAAACTGCAAGATTCGGTGCTGGTGCGCAATGAAGAACATGGCTCGGCCACAGCGGCCGGCCCAGCGGCGAATACCGGTTGCGGCGCGATGATCTCATTGTTGACGGTATAGCGGTATGGCGACGCATAGCAAATTGTTTAATGGCGGAAAATATCAACAAGGCGTCGCGACCTTGATGTTTTCTGCGGTATTAATGACGGCCTTGGGCTTGGCGGCATTATTTGTCGCGAAAGTCGGCGTATCCGAACATCGTATTGCAGCGAATTACATGCATGGCAAGCAATTAGCGGATTTATCCGATATCGCCTATATCACAGCTACGAACGAATTGGATTATAAACTGCTGGAAAAAAGCGCCACTGCGGGGGTGTTGGCGAATTATTCTTTCGCAGTGGGAGGCACAACGAATCCCGCCATCCTCGATTCCACAGGCAAGCAACAGGCTAAATATTCAGTCATTGTTTCCAACAGCGCATCGCTCGCGGGAAAATTTAATAAATTATTACTCAATGTACAGACAACGTTGGATGATGGAACAAGCACATTGCTGACAACGATTCCCAAACGGTCGGTATCCGTTGTGGTTAAGCACTATCCGGTATTGCGGGTACCGATTTTGGTCGCCAGTCTCACCGCGCAGGGCGCCATCGCTGTTAAAGGCACTGGCGGCATAACGCCCGCTACAACGGTATGGAACGATAATTTGACGTTGGTGCCGGTTGGCGGAGTGGCCGTGTGGTCCGGTACCTCTGTCAATATTATTACTTCAGGGGGGATGATGGGGGCGAATGTCGTTGTCGGACTGGTTGACCCCGCGCTCACCATTGACTTTAACAGCGATGGCAATATCAACGCCGCGAGCATGCCACCCGATAAATTTTTTGAGAACTTTTTCAGCGACGATAAATTGGCCGTCAAGGCGCGGGCGTTACAAATTATGTGTGCGCCTTTTTGCACACAAGGCGATCCGGCGATAGCGAATATAACGACGGACATTACTGCGGGCGCAGGTATGGGGGGCTTGGTATGGGTGGACAATGCGTTAAAACTCAATGGACCTATCACGATAGGGAGTTCAGATGATCCCGTGGTATTGGTCGTCAATGGCGATTTAACCATTACTGACGCGAACGCGACGATTTTCGGCGTGATCTATGTGGCGGGAAAACTCGCGATGTCCGATGGAAATATGTGGGGCGGGATTTTAGCGGAAGGCACCGCCGATGTGTCCGGCGGCGCGAGTATCGTGTACGACAATGCGGTGATTGGGCAAGGTAAAGGCAGTAACGGTAAAACGACGATACAAAATTCATTGCGTATCGGCTATTACAGCAAATTGCCCGGTAGTTGGCGAGATTTTTAGCGGTGATGCAGAGGTGGTGATGTATGAAACGCAATAACGGTGGGTTCTCGTTAGTAGAGGTGTTAGTAGCCTTGGTGGTGGTTAGTTTGGGCGTTGCCGCGATTATGTTGTTTCAAGGCAGTGCTACACAAGAAACCTCGTCGGCGACGGTGCGCGCCGAGGCGACTGCGCTGGCCACTAAACAGTTAGCGGAATTGCAGGGCATGACAGCGCCCAGCGCATTCGTCACGCTAACCGATAATCTAGACGCGGCATTGCCGGATAACAAAATTCAAGGGATGTCCGCGAAGTATACGCGCACATGGACAGTGGAACAAAAACCGGATGGCTCCAAGCAGGTGATGGTGGCGGTGTCGTGGATGGATAACGCGCAACACGCATCCCGCATGCGCGGCGGCGAGGAGGATACGGGTTCTACCGGCCACGGCCACGGTAACGGTAATAAGGTCGGTAAAGGCAATAAAAACAATACCACGACTACCACGACGAGCACGACTACGACCAGCACCACTACAATGACGACGATGGAGGCCGACAATAGCCAAGTCGTCGTCGTCGGCCTCGTGCGACCCGTAGATGTGGTGCATACCACAGGGAAGGTTCACCCGGTGAAGGCCAGCCCGTGTGCGAGCGGCGGCAAACATCATGCGGACAATGATCATGGTGAGCATACCCATGGCGCCACGACTTGTCGCGGCAATCGTCATAAGAAACACACCAAGGAAAACGACGAGGAAAATGAACATGGCGCGCGCCGTTCACATGAGGAAGGCGAGAAAAGTTGAGTGATGTGATGTTGGGACTAAGTGAGTGGTGACGGTGCAAATTTCCGTTTATATAGTTTAAAACTGGCAAGGTAAATAGTGATGGCGTCGCAGTATGAATGCGCCATCATTAAAGGACGACGCTATGCAAGCGTATGACAAAACAATGGAAAGAAATAGACTGCGCGACGGTTTCAGTCTGGTTGAAGTACTCATCATCTTGGTGGTGTTAAGCGTCGGTGTGTTTGCGCTGGCGCGTATGCAGGGCATCGGTCTCGCCAATGGCGTAGATATAAAATTACGCACCCAAGCGGCCGCCTTGGCGCAACAAAAGTCAGCCGAATTGGCGGTGGGCGCCGTGGCCGGGGCGGCTGGTCAAGACACGGTTAAATCTAATGCGATGACCTTTAATCGTACTTGGGAGGTTACCGCCAATCCGGCGCATCCCACGCAATTGTTTATCGATGTCGATGTGACCTACACCGATATCGCGGGGGCGCGCAAACGGGCCTCTAGCGGTAACGCAGTCGCATCTTCGGGGACGGCGGGTGGCACCTTGGTTGTGCGGTGACCAATGGAATAGGGGTTGACCGCAAACACCGTAGCCCCGGCAGCGGGTGGTGGGGGCTAGGCAAAGTCGTACCGTTGCGCGCATGCGCGGGCGATTTAGCGCGGTGGCCGACGGGGTAAGCTAGGGCGTTGCGCCGGAGGCTGGCTACGTTGTCGAACGTTCTTGGCGGTGTAGCGCAACCCGAAGCCGATGACATTGACCAAAATCAATTCCATCAGCAGTGTGCCGAAATCGATGTGTTTATAGATGGGGAGCGTATTTCCAAATAACGTGTACATAGTCCCCCATGCAAACCCCCAATGTAGATTGCCAAGAAAGGAATAGGGCGGATAAATTAATACCGCAAGACTCCCTCCAATTGAAATCAACATCCCCATACTACGCATCTCCGGCCTCCCTGCTGACTATGCCCAGCGTTTGGCGTGTTATCCAAATAACAGTTGGCGTTATTGTAACAGTTCTGCTGCGGTTGAGGGTAGCCATACACCTACTGTAGCGTCATGGTATCTATAAAACTTAGCGAATATCGCCCAAGCGCATGTCTAATTTTTGCGACAAACGCTGAACCTGTTGGGCGTTGGCGACGGATATTTCCCATCCGACATTGACCCCAATGGCATAACGTGTGTCGGATTGGATATCGATTCTGAGTTGCTCATCGGCGGCCAGTGCCAGCGGTGTAGATGCGGGTAGATAGAGTTGTTCCCAGTGTGTGGCCGGCGCGCTAGGGTGGGTACTCAATGCGACGCCGGGCGTTAATTCGCTACGCCACCATAGCGCGAAGCCATAGACGGTGACGGGTTTGCGTAACCGCCAAACCGCGTGGCCGCGCCGTTTGCTTTTGTTATTGGGTTGCATGAAATCGACGCGATCCCAGCATTGATCGCAATTGGATTCGGGTAGCAAATCGCCAGTCGCGATTTTACGCACATATAAATTATTGAGCGACATTTGTTTGGCGAGCGTAAAATCCAATCCGTATCCCACCTTATCCCACACCTGCAACTCCGCATAAAATCGCGGTGTGATGACCGGCGCTACAAATTGTTCCAATTTGCCGGGGATCAACGTGCCCTTGGGTTTGAGAAAGCGTCGCGCATCTTCAATATTTTCGATAATATTTTCTTCATAGGCATAATTGCCGAACGTCTCGGACACGATAATATCAGCAGGAATCGGGCTTTTCACCTCGGTTGAGTGGGCGTGTATGAAATGACAGCCCTTCAGGCGATTGGCGCGCGCGAGTTTTTCGCTGAGTTTTAAGGCCGGCGAGTATTCATAAAAATACACCGCCTTGGCCCCCAGTTTTAACGCTAGAAAACCCAGAAATCCGGTGCCTGAACCCAGATCTGCAACCACGCTTTTGCCGGGTACGATGACGTTGGAGAGCGCGCGGTAAAAGGCCTCATTGCGCGTCGCATCGGCCAACATATTGCGGTGAAATTCAATAAACATGCGCCAACTCTTTAAAAAGTTAGGCGCTAGTATACGCGTCAGGGCGGGCCGCGTGTAGCGGCTTATGGCGTGACTAAAGGCGGGGGTAGCGGCGGTTCCGCAGGGGTGGAGGGGGACGGTGGGCGTTGTTGTGCGAGCGCCGCCTTTTCCGCTTGTAATTGTTGCAAGGTGTTTTTAAGCGTGCCCAGCTCTTGGGCGAGCGCCACGCGCGCCTCTGCCCCATCGGTGGCGGCCAGGCGTTGCGCGAGCGTGGTCAGTATGTCCGTCATTTGCGTCAGCGTTGCGCCTAGGTCGGTCGCGCCCATCGCCGCGCCTATGCGCAACAGGCGCTGCTCCTCCTCCAAGGCCAGTTGTTCGAAGGCGAGGCGTGCGCGGGCCTCGTTCTCTTTTACATAGGTCAACAACCCCTGGGCGTGGCGTACTTGCTGGGCCAGGTCGTTACGCCAACGTTGGATCGCTAAGGTATTTTTGGGGTAGCGTTGTATATAATCGCCCGCCTCACGCACGGCTGTACGCAACGCGCGTAAGGTCTTGGGGATATGTTTATCCGCGCCCAATGCGCGTAAGTGTTTGATTTGCAGTTCTGTTTCATGCAATGCCTGGTAGCGTTGCGCGGCCACCAACAGGGTGTTGAGGCGGTCCAGCGCGCGCGCGGGCTCTTGGCCTAACCAGGCGCCTTGGCCGACCTCGATGCGCCCCGCCAGCCCGCGCAATAAGCCTTGCGTGGCGTTAAATTCCGCTTGTAGCTCAGCGGACAGCGACCAAGCCTGGATATCCGTCAGCAAGGCGAATTGCGCATGTAGCCGGCCTTGCACCTCGGCCGCCACAGGTTTTATTTGCAGCGAAATTTTTTCAATAGCCGCGATATAGCCGATGGCCGTCTGACGCTGCTGCGGGGCGTTGTGCAAGGCCTGTGCTTGTTGCCACAGGCTTAGGGCCTCGGCGTAATGCAGCGGCGCGTAGTGCGCGGCACCGTCCTGGCCGGCTAAGGTCATTAAGCGTTCACCTTGGGCAAGCAATTCTCCTAAGGTAAACGCTTGGTATTTCTCCATTTCTTGGCGCGTGACATGGGTGTTCACGCGCGGCATACACGCCGTGCAACTGAGGGTCAAAATGAGTGTCAAACAGATTAATTGCCGCATGGGATAGCATTACCGCCGAGTCAGTTCTAAGGGTTATGCCTGCCAAAAGCGTGCTCACTGGACAAGCTGTCTCCGCTGAGCGACGATGGCAGGGGGTCGGGGTATGTTGTATAATTAATCACCACATAATCATTATAATATATAAGTGATTCATTGAATAACGCAATTCAGATGGCATTAGGTGTAGATATGCAAAAAAGTCTGTTAAGTCGAGTTCTGTGGTCGCTAACGGCCACCGCGTTGGTCGTTTTAAACGGCTGCGCCCAACCTTCAAGCGTGCGCACCAGTGCATCTGGGCCGCACAGCACAGCGGCGACGCATGCCCCTGCCGCAGAGCAGCGGCCACGTCCGCAGACCCCGGCCGCCATCCCCGCAGCCACGGCCTTGGCGAGTTTAGCGATTGAAGATAAACGTGCAGGATATTTCGTCAATAATACGCGATTTGTCGATAACAGCGGCGAAGTGTTGGATATGTGCCGGTTTTCCGATACCGGCTACGTGACCTATACCTTGGGCGATAGCGACGTGATCATGCGCAAACCCAGTTATGCGGTCAAAATGCGTAATATGGCGCAAGCCGGGAGCTCCGCCATAAAACTCGGCACCCTGGTGCGCGAACCCGGCACCCAATGGATATTCAAGGCCAATGATGGCAAACAAATCGAGGCCGATTGGTATCGTTTGCAATCGCAGGGCTTGGTATTGGTGCGTAATCGTAATCAGGTTAATTTTGTCGGCCTCGACGGGGTAGTGCGCAATTATCCGTTGCCCCCGGGGTTTGTCGTCAGTTCCTATCAAGAATGGGATGTATCGGCGACGCGGCGTTTATTGCTGGTGAACACCAGCCAACAGGCGCAAAAAGGGCGTGGTGAAATAGAAATCGGATTGCTGGATATCGACAGCGGCAAGATCGGCACCTTGTTGGGCTTCGCGGTGCGTGACAAATCCGAGACCGACCAAATGCAATATGTGCGCTCGGTATTTTCGTTGGTGAATACCGGTAGCGGCCCGATCGCTGTCGCCGTGGAAGACGAAGAACGTCGTGTCGTGGTGCGCGGATTAAAATCCGGTATACAAGCGGTGGCCTTTGACAAAGCGGGCGCCCCGTGGCGCATTCATACCGGGTTAGAGCATGGCAAGGGCTGGCTGAGCGCGCAACAAGGTCAAGCCGAAAAACGCATTGCCGACCTGGAGGCGTTTTTGGCCAACCAAGTGCCCGCGCAAGCGGCCAACTGATTTTTTCACTCCTATACCGCATTTGCGCGGTGGGATCTGACATGCTAAAGCGGCCTTACGGCCGCTTTTTTTTGGACTTGGAATTGCAATCCAGTGGCCGTGTATAGCCCGCGTTATAGGCCTATTTTTGTCCAATTCAACCCCCCCATCGACGATGTATAGTTCCAATCTTATGTTGTCGGTGTCACGCTATTGGAGCTATGTGCGTCCTTATCGCGCATGGATCGCCGGTGCGACCTTATGCGGCCTGCTTAAATTCAATCTGCCCTTGGTGTTCCCCTGGGTGCTCAAAAAAATCATCGACGATTTAAATGTCAATAATAATGCCGTAGTGTCCGATCTCCCGCTTATGATGGGCGGCGTTTTCGCAATCTATGGCGTATGGGCGGTCGCGACCTATTATCGTTCGGCCTGGGCCGACTACGTGAGCCATCGCGTCAGTTTCGACATTCGCGTGGCATTGCACAAACACTTGCAACGCCTACCTTTGGCGTGGCATGAGCAATATTACTCCGGGGCCTTGACCTCGCGTCTCTTAGTCGATGTCGCCACGGCGCAAAATCTGGCCGGTGCAGCGATAACCAACACGCTGATGGATGCCAGCACCTTTGTATTGATCGCGGTGATCTTGATCGACGAAAACCCGTTTTTAGCGGCAGTCGCCTTGTGTAGCATGCCTTTGTATGTCATTTTTGTACATTTTTTTCAGAAAAAAATTCGCCGTATCTCAAAATTGGCGCAACAGCAATTCGAAGACACCAGCGGTAAAATTACCGAACAATTCACGACTCTGGCATTTGATCGCGTCTATGGGCGTGATGCGGCGAATCGACGCGCGTTCGCACGTATATCACGCGACTATTTGCGCTTGATGTTGAAAAATGTAAAAAATAACGCCTTATCCTTGACTATCGTTGGTTTTATCACCTTAGCGGCACCGG
>CAKKRP010000049.1 GCA_919902765.1 Gammaproteobacteria bacterium
CGAGTATAGCGGACTCATAGGTGATAGACCAATACCTATACCGCCTGGAATATGCCGAATGACGAAAGAAAATAGGTAACTCTTGAGTAACTTAACTCTAAATCGTTGAAAATACATACGCTGACTGCGTATCGTTCGCCTTTCGTTGCACCAAGTCGAACCCCAAGCGGCCTTAATTAAAATTCATTTACAAAGACGGTTGTTCGGAGGACGATTTGCGTGTCGCAGATGCTAAGAGGTGAAGATATTTCTGGCATTGCTACAAAAAAGTAGGGCGGACAACGTAAGTCCGCCCTATCTGTTTTACATCTAACGGTTTGCCGTTATGGCTAAAATTACTTGGTTGTGAACGACCACACCGCACTGGTGCTAGACATGCCGCGACCGTCGTCGGCGACCACTTTCCAATAATACTGGGTGCCTGCCACCAATCCACTGACTTGTTTAGACGCGGTGTTGGTCGGCGTACCCCCCAATCCCGGCGGTAAGTTGCCACCACAACCTGTGGACATGAACATGATGCCCATGGCGACTGCAATGAGGACTAAGCGCTGACGGCGCGTCACTGCGCCTACCAAGCCCAGCAACACGATGCCAGTACCACCGCCTAGGCCGGCCATTAAAGTCATGTGTATGTCGGCCTTGGTGACCACCGTAGGGGTACAACCTGTGAAGGCGGCGTTTGTACAATAATACAGATTATAACTTACCGTATCGCCATCTACATCGGTGACTTTGTTAAATTTAAACGTTACGTTTGTACCATCTACGCTGAGGGCACCATCGGTGGGCGATATCAGATCGACAACGTCAGGCGCGTGGTTTACCGCATCGTTTTCAACAATGGTAAGCGTCGCACTGCTTGTCGCCAAGCTTGCGCCGGTAACATTGGATAGCGCAAGGCTAACAGTTTCATCACCTTCATATACGGTGTCATCGAGAATCGTGACGGTGAACGTTTTATTCGCACTATCGCCGTCTGCCCAGTTAAGCGTTCCGCTGGCGGCGGTGTAGTCGCTGTTTGCTGTCGCGGTGCCATTCGAGGTAGCATAGCTGACGCTCGCAGCGCCGCTACTTCCGCCCGTGCGTGTTGCTGTGATGGTGGCCGAGCCGCCATTTTCTGCGGCGCTATAGGCGGTTGCGGAGAACGCGATGGAACTCGCACTGGCAGGGGCAGATTCATTGTCGATAATGGTAAGCGTTGCGCTAGAAGTTCCTAGCGTCGCGCCACCGACGACATTGGACAAGCTGATGCTCGCCGTTTCATTGCCTTCGAATATGCTGTCGTCCAAAATCGTAATACTAAAGGTCTTATTTGCGCTGTCGCCGTCAGCCCACGATAGCGTCCCGGTCGCGGTGGTATAATCGCTACCTGCGGTGGCAGTGCCATTCGAGGTGGCATAGCTGACACCCACTGCACCGCCGCCGCCACCGGTGCGTGTGGCAGTGATAATGGCCGAGGCGCCATTTTCAGTGACGGTATAACTTGCCGCTGAGAAGGCGATAGTGCCTGCGGCAGGGGCTGCATCGTTTTCAGTAATCGTAAGTGTCGCGTTGCTGCCTAAGGTCGCGCCGCCCGTTGCGCCTGATAAGCTCAAGGTGACAGTTTCATTTCCTTCATAAACACTATCATCCAAGATCGTAATGCTAAAGGTTTTATTCGCGCTGTCACCGGCTGTCCACGCCAATGTCCCCGAGGTCGCGGTGTAATCGCTGCCAGATGTGGCCGTACCATTCGCGGTCGCGTAATTCGCACTGACTGCACCGCTGACACCACCCGTGCGTGTGGCGGTGATGGTTACGCTTGCGACATTTTCCAACACAGAGTAGACCGTCGCTGAGAACGAGATAACGCCGGCGCTGTCGTTGTCGTTAATTGTCAACGTTGCCGACGTGCTACCTAAGGTCGCGCCACCAGTGGCATTCGATAATAGGATGCTCAGGTTCTCATTACCTTCGATTACGATATCGTCGATAATGGGGATAGAAATAGTCTTGTTAGTGATGTCACCGTTGGCCCAGCTCAAGGTGCCTGAGGTGTAAGTATAATCTGCACCAGCGGTCGCTGTGCCATCAGAAGTGGCATATGTGAGCCCTACTGCGCCCGTACTTCCGCCTACACGATCTACAGTAATCGTTGCCGTGCCTGAATTTTCATTCACGGCATAGGTGGCGGCATTAAATTGCAACGTACCCGCACCGGCCACCGCAGTGACATTGATATTCACCGTCGCTGTGGCGGCGCGATTGGCGTCGTCAGTGACGGTCAATTGGAAGGTCAACGTGCCGGTGACATTCGGTGCATAAAATGTCGGGCTCGCGACGTTGGCATTGGAAAGTGTAGCGGCGGTGCCAGCCGTCTGCGACCAGCTATACTTTAATGTGCCACTATCGAGGTCCGTGCCGCTACCGCTCAGCGTGACCAAGGCATTGCCGTTCACGTTTTGCGCGATGCCCGCATTGGCGGTGGGTGCGCCAGTGTCTAATTTCCAGCGCCATGCCTTGCCTGCGGTGAGATCGGCGGTGGCGGTGTCGAAACTTTGTGTGGTGCCGCGCACCCAATCCACTTGTATACCCGTTGTGGCGGTGGCACCAGAGCTGTCAGTTGCGATATAGTGCATCTCCACGTCGGACGAGTTTGCGGTAAACACCAGTTGTACCTGCACAGGAACGCCACTGGTTTTTTGCACGCCCTTCCATTCCACCACAAGCTCGCCAACCGGTGTAGTGCCGGAGTTATACCACCACCATGAGCGCAATCCATTTCCCGCTGCCGTGAGATCCAAATCATCCCAATACGCAGCGACCAAGGTTTCAAACGCATCGTTCGGCAATAAGGTGTTGCCGCCCGTCAATTGGGCTGCGCTGGGTGCATTCAATAGCGCCACACCCTTGGGGGTGAAATACAGGGTGTTCATGGCGACGCCACCAAAATTAATATTGTAATAGGTCGTCCAACCGTTGATACCGCCGTATCCATTGTCGGGCATTGTGCTGAAGGTGCTTGCTGAGGTACGAGGATTATAGGTGGTTGCGATGGGTGCGCGGTAGGGCGTTAATGTGCTGGTATTGGCGTTGACGACAACAGTCAATGTTTGTGCGTTGCTGAAGGTCAGTGTATACGTGCCCGCCGCAACTGGCGCAGTCCAATAGCCGGAATAGATACCGTCACCGGCTACATCATCGAAGCCCAGGCCATCATCTTGCAGCGTGAGCGTAGCCACGGCACCCGCGCTGGTGCTTACCGTCATGGTGCCAGCGGGCGTCGCACAATTAATATTCATCGCCGCGAGACCGAGTTGCGTCCCGGCGATCTTGGTTACGCCGGTCACTTGCGGAAAAACCACCGACGCAACAGATTGGTTGCTGCACGTCATGGCCCCCGTGCCGTTGCTATCCCAGGCGCGGACACGGCGACCGCTGACCGTTTTGCCATTGAGCGCCGCAATGGGGGTACCACTTGCGATAACTAAATTTTTTAGCGTTTTCCAATTGCGCGTAGCATCTTGCGCGGCCAGCAACGCAACTAAACCCGTGACGTTAGGTGTGGCCATGGAGGTGCCTTGCAGATAGGCGTAGCTGCTGGTGGGTACCGTGCTATAGATATTGACACCCGGTGCCCCAACATGGACAGAACGTAAACCATAATCTGAAAACGCCGCCAAGGTATCCGTCTGAGTGGTGGCGGCCACCGAAATTACGTTGGCTTTGAAATAGTTGGCGGGATAGTGAGGAGTGGCGTCGTTGTCTACCCCATCATTGCCTGCGGCAGCCACAAACAAAATGCCCGCGCGGCGTTGCGCGTCTATCGCATCGGCCAAGGCCTGTGAGCCGCCGGTGCCGCCCCAAGAATTATTGCTGACGATGATGTTGATGCCTTTTTGCTTTAATGCATAGATATAATCCAAGCATTTAATCGCATCGGACGTTGCGCCACTGCCGGTGGATGACAGAAATTTACAGGCTAAAATTTTTGCCTGTTGCACCACGCCGGTCATGCCTGCGGAATTATTGCCTACCCCGGCAATAGTGCCCGCGACGTGTGTGCCATGCATGTTATCGTCCATGGGATTGCCGGAATGGGTGATCGCATTGATACCGTATACATCATCGATATAGCCATTGCCATCATCGTCAATGCCATTACCGGGGATTTCACCGGGATTGGTCCACATATTCGCGGCCAGATCTGGGTGATCATACTGCACACCCGAATCAATGACCGCGACGACCACGCTATTGCTACCGGTTACGCCACTGTTGTTCCATGCTTCTAAAATGTTCATGTCGGCATCGGTGGTGCTTGCGGTGCCGTTTACTGTTTGCCCCGTATTGTCGAGTCCCCATAAATTACCGAAAGAAGTGTCGTTGGGCGCGGCGGTAAACGATAATTCGTAGTCGGGTTCCACATAGACGACATTTGGATTCTTTTGGTAATGCGCTATGGCGGTTGCTAAGTTTTGCCCGGGCGGAAGGGTGAAGGCCTTTAATCCATCCACTGAGCTAAAATTCGTTTGGGATTGTATATTGATGGCACCATGCGAATTTGCAATATCAAGCGCAGTCATGCCGGGTTGAAACTTCACTAGGATTTTATTTGGTGCAAATGTGGTCGGCGGCGATGACTGTCCGGTATTCACACTTGCGGGTGGAACGCCATGAACCGTCGCGCTCAACGCTAACGTCAAAGCGCTGACAAAGAAGAATTTGGCATTGTTTTTCTTTAGCATAGTGGGTGCGTCCTTTTCAGTTTAGCTCAGAAACGTGTATATGCGTGTATATGCTAGCGGAGGCGTTCCAATTATTGGCGCATACACATGGTGTTAACGGCTATAACGAGCGATTGACGCCGCAACCCAGCTATGTATCGGCGTTCTAGTGGACAGTTCTAGGGGGAGGAATGAGTTTTAGTTTGGAAAAATCGCTAAATAACTTAAACGCCTATCCGAATGTAAAGTCCATGTGTTTAAAGAGTGTATGTGCCCATGGTTAAATAATGTAACCGCCGGTCCACTTTTAATTTAAGGATATTAAGCGGTTATCCTCCTTAGGATTATTAGGATTAGGATTAATAGCGAATTGAAGAAATCCAGGGTGATATTTTTGGACGATACGCCCCCACAGGCCGCTAATGGAAATATGTGTAACTAATTGATAATAAAATAAAAAATACTGTTCAGGGTGCATTGGAATGGGGTTGCAATGGCGTTTTGCGCGAGAAATGCATTGATTTTCTGTTTGTTTTGTGCGACACTTCGCGCCGTCTCGAGTACTGCCCCTTTTGTTGTGGTCAGTGATCATCGCCTCTAGCCCCCGTCGCGGGAGCTTCCTGTACGACATTCCGGTTGGCGTCGATGTGTAAGGTAACGCCACCCGTCGGTTGTTTTCTTGCCGAGACATATCCTTTTGTGTCCGATATGTTGTTTTAGGAGTAATGTAATGAACAAGCCTAGCTTTGCCGGCCTCGGTGTTGGCGAACCGTTTTTGACCACCCTCACGCGCAATAATATTTCCGAACCGACCCCCATCCAAGCCGAAGCCATTCCGCTATTGTTGGCTGGCCGCGATTTGATTGGATCCGCCCCCACGGGCACAGGCAAGACCGCCGCCTATTTGTTGCCTTCGTTGACCCGTTTAGTACAAGCATCTCCCGGCAAAGGCAAAGGGCCGCGCGTATTGGTGTTGACACCCACGCGCGAACTTGCTCAACAAGTCGCAAAGAGTGCGCACTCATACACGTTTGGCGTGCCACGTGTTAAGACATTGTGTGTCACCGGTGGAGAATCTTACGGTCAGCAAAATAAATTGTTGTCGGCGCCGCACGAAGTGCTGGTCGCTACGCCAGGGCGTTTAATGGATCAAATGCGCAGCGGGCGCATCGACTTTAGCCGTCTTGAAGTGTTGGTGTTGGATGAAGCCGATCGCATGTTGGACATGGGTTTCTCCGAAGACGTGTTGAGCATCGTGGACAAACTTCCGGTTGAACGCCAGACCATATTGTTTTCCGCGACCTTATCGCGCAGCGTGCGCGCCTTGGCGAACCGCTTGCTGAAAGATCCCGCCATCTTAGAAGTGGCGCAAATCGCCGCGCAACGCGGCGCGATTGATCAACATGTGATTTATGTCGATGACATGCAGCACAAACATCAATTGTTGCATCATTGGTTGAGCGCGGAATCGTTAGAACAAGCGATAGTTTTCACTGCGACTAAGCGTGACGCCGAGCAATTGGCCACGCAATTGGACGAAGCGGGATTGTCGGCTGCGGCCTTACATGGCGATTTAGTGCAACGCCAACGTACGCGCACCTTGACGCGTTTACGCACGGGCGAATGTCGCGTGCTGGTGGCGACGGACATTGCCGCACGCGGTATCGATGTGGCGAGCATTACGCACGTCATCAACTTTGATTTACCGAAATTTGCCGAAGACTATGTGCATCGTATCGGCCGTACCGGTCGTGCAGGCGCGACAGGCACGGCGATTTCATTTGTGAGTCGCAACGATGTAGGCGCGCTGCGTCGCATCGAACGATTCATCGGTGACAAAGTGAAAGTCAGCATCGTAGAAGGCATGGAAGGTCGTTTCCGCCCCGGTAGTAGTGGTGGTGGTGGTGGTGGTCCCGGTGGTCCCGGAGCCGGTCGTCGCGAATTCCGTGGCGCTGGAGCGGGCGCAGGTAAGCCACGTCCGGCTAAGCCGCAAGACCGCTATTCTCGCGAAGGCCAGCGTCCGCGCGTGCCGCGTGAAGCGGGCGAAGGACGCGCACCCACGCGTGAGCGTCAAGGTGTAGCTCCTGTAGGCCGTCCTAGCCATGCCCCACGTGATGGTGCGCATGCTGCGCCGCGACGTGACAATAATCGTCCCGCAAACGCCCACAGAGGGCGTGGCGCAGGGCGCAATGAACGTGGCAGTTCACGTTCAGGATTTGCCCAAGACTAAGCAACTTCTATATAAGTTCTAAGCACGCGACAAATCGCGAACCACAGTGTTCGCGATTTGTCGTTTTAAAGAGACGATTTTCTTGGTACACGAAGTGTAGTATTGTGGTGCCGGTCATATAGTCATTGCACAAAATAGACAAATGCCTACATAAATAATATAGATCAAGTGTTAAAGACGCGAGGCGTGTGAGTGTGGCATTCGGTTTTGCGGCTGAATGTATTTTAACGTGTATTTATCAAGGAGGAAGGTGTGA
The DNA here is from genome assembly GCA_919902765.1 of Gammaproteobacteria bacterium. GTDB lineage: Bacteria > Pseudomonadota > Gammaproteobacteria > S012-40 > S012-40 > CAKKRP01. The sequence continues at coordinate 7,196 of CAKKRP010000049.1, forward strand.
TCAACAGTGCGATGAAAAAATTTGTGGGTACAGGTTTATTGTCCATGAGCTTGGCGTTGGGTGTGGCCGCGACGGCGCAGGCGGATTTACCGTCTCCGTTGCAATCGAAAGTCGAAAATTATAAGAAAAAACTTTCGGAATGGGCGGCCAATCCCGTGGTGATCAAAGCGATAAAAGAATCAAATGCACGCAGTGGATTGGCCAGCGGGATGAGCAACGCCAAATGGGATCAACTGAGTGAAAAAGATCCCATTGTTGCCGGGTTTCAATCCAGCGAGGCCGGGAAAATCGTCAGCACGTGGGAGCAAGACAAGGCGATTAGCAAACTCTATTTGCGCGATGAAAAGGGCAATTTGGTTGCCGCCAGCAACAACAAACCTTCGTTGTACAATGTCAGTGATAGACCGGTGTTTATCAATGGCCTGAAAGGGCCGTGGGCTGCGGCTGAAGTCAAACCCGATCCGACCACCAAGATCAACAGCGTGCAAGTGTCTGTGCCTGTTTTGGAAGGTGGCAAGGTCATAGGCGTGATACAAACCGCAGTAGTGGCCGAATAATTAAAACATGTTGAATGTGGCGGCGGTGGTATCATCTACCATCGCCGTTTTTTTTGGTGCCGCCAGTATCGCTTATGGGAACATTATGGGATTTTTTTAGCCTATCGGCAATATTCATAGGCGTTGCGTACTGGTGGGACGCGGTGCGCATAAAAGAACTGGCGCGCAACATTGGCAAACAGGCGTGTGAACGGGCGCAAGTGCAAATTTTGGACGATACCGTGCAACTCACCAAGCTGCGTTTGCGCCGCAACGCGCGCGGGCGTATCGCGTTGTGGCGCGAATATCGTTTTGAATTTACCCCCGACAATCAAGTGCGTTTTCCAGGCCAGATTGTGTTGCATGGGCAGCGGTTAATGCGCGTCTGTGTGGATTCGCCAGCGGTGATCGACGTAGACGCGGCACCGTAAATTGCGCGCGGATTGGATGCTGCGCCCGAAAAGTGAGAAGCGCTGCATCGTCACAATGCGCGCCGTCAATTTATTGACAGATAGTTTGCTGAATAAATATCTTAAAAAACAAAGACTAATATGTAGCCCCTTGACAAGAAAAGGATGTGGCAGTTATCCTGCACAGGCTCCGTTCAACGATTGAACACAACCACCCATGAGGGCTGGCAGCGCCTAGAACATGCAAGATCAAAACTTAGATTACGGATGGTACCTCGTGTACTGTAAACCGCGCCAAGAAATACTTGCGGAAACCAATCTCGGATCTCAAGGGTATCGCATTTATTTACCGCGTGCGACGCAAGAGAAGCGACGCGGCGGTCGATGGATGGAGTTGATTGAACCGCTATTCCCACGCTATTTGTTTATACAACTCAGCACCACCACCGACAACTGGTCACCTATACGCTCTACGCGAGGTGTCGCGGGCCTGGTGCGCTTCGGCGATGAGCCGGCCTTAGCGCCCGATGGCTTAGTAGAAGCGATGATAAGCCGCGAAAATTCTTCCGGCCTACACCGTATCGAAATGAAAAAAATTAATGTCGGTGATACAGTGCGCGTACGCACGGGCAGCATGTCAGGCTATGAAGGCATTTTTTTAGCGCGCAATAGTCGTGATCGGGTCATCGTGTTGCTCAATATCGTTGAAAAGAGCGTGCGCGTAAGCTTAGCGCCCGATGCGATCGAGTTGGCGGGTTAGCGAACTTTTTGAAATAAAGGCGGCGTTCACATGCCGGTGTGGGCGACCAAAGATGACCATGCTCCATATACGATGCGCCAGTGGCGTTTTGTAGGGCGGTAGCGTGGTTTTTTGTTGATTGTTAAAACATCCCCGATCCCATATTTTTGGCGTTTGATGTGATAGAAATTGTTGGCGCGATGATAGTCACGTTCTTTGCATCCCATTTTGGCGTAGCGATGGCTATGCGCTATGCCCTGGCAAAAAGCCTGATAGATATTCCTAACGCACGTAGCTCGCATAAAATGCCCACGCCGCGTGGCGGTGGAGTGGGTGTGGTGTTGGGATTTATCGCTGTAGGTGTAATCGTCGCAGCGTTATATCCACAAGACAGCCTTTTTTACGTTGGTTATATTAGCGCGTTGATTGTGGCGGCCGTGGGTTGGTTGGACGACCGTCGTTCATTATCGGCGCTAACGCGTTTGGGAACGCATACTTTTGCGGCAGTGTTGGTGATTTTTGCCGCTGACGGATTGGCGCAGATTCACGTGGGAGAATTTGTTCTTTCATTAGGGATGCCCGGTGCGTTGTGTGTGGTATTGTGGTTGGTTTGGTCTACCAACCTATTTAATTTTATGGACGGTAGCGATGGACTCGCCGCACAGCAAGGTATTTTTGTATTGTTTACAATGGGGCTCATGAACTTGGGTTCCGGCAATTCCGAACTGGCTATGTTAATGCTAGGCACTGCCGCCGCCTTGGGGGCGTTCGTACGTTGGAATTGGGCACCTGCAAAAATTTTTATGGGCGACGTAGGCAGTGGATTTTTAGGATTTTTGTTGGTCGCCTTAGCCGTCCTGGGTGAATATCGGGGTGCCATGGGATTGGCGATGGGCTTGTTGTTAAACGTTTTATTTGTCGTTGATGCCACAGGTACCTTGTTGCGGCGTATATTTAATAGGGAAAATATCGTTGTTGCACATCGTAAACATCTTTATCAGCGTATGATACAAGTTGGCTTGACGCACGGGCAGGTTGCGGCGGGCGCAATAGCGATAAACGTGTTGTTCGTTTTACCGGTTGCGGTAGTTGCGTATTTGGTTCCCGTGCTGATGCCCTGGATATTGCTTGGAATGTATATCGGTGTAAGCGCTGCATGGTATTGGGGCAGTCAAATTTGTGTAACCCGTTTGGCAACAAATTCACAACAGGAAAGTATCGCATAGCGCCATGACATATTGGTCACGATTAAGACGACTGATACCGATTGCGTTGCTAGACGCAGCCTCGGTGTCATTGGCCTTGTGGCTGGCATTCGCAGCGCGTTACGGTGAATGGTGGCCAGACAGTTTTAAAGAAAACAACTGGTTGATCATCATCGCAGTGCTGTCAACATTGTGGGCGATGTATGTGCTAGGCGGTTATCGCGCGCGCGTGCGATTTATGGAATACAAATTGGCTTATGATATCGCGAAGGCGGTGACTACCAGCGTTTTAGTATTGACCGCAGTAGTGCTAATGACGCACGCGCCCAACGTACCGCGTTCCGGCTTTTTTATCTATTGGGCGATTGCCGTGCTCATGTTGGGCAGTACACGTGCGTTAGGTCGCACCTATACTGAACGCCGTTTATTGCGTGACGAAGGGCGGGATCGCGTAGTGATCTATGGCGCGGGCGATGCGGGAACGCAGTTAGTGCGCGCATTGCAGGCCGGAAAAACCTATTTGCCCGTCGCGTTTCTCGATGACAATGCGGCCATACAACGCAGTGAGATTTGGGGCTTGCGCGTGCATGCGCCGCGTGACTTAGAAAAACTGATAGAGCGTGACGGTGTTAAGCATGTCTTGCTCGCAATTCCGTCTGCAACTCGTAAGCGCAAACAAGAAATTTTGAATCTTTTGGCAGACTATCCGTTGCATGTGCGCACCGTTCCAGATATTCAAGATTTAGTGTCAGGGCACCTAAAAATTGACGCCATACGCGAAGTAGAGCTAGAGGACTTGCTTGGACGCGAGCCAGTACCACCGGTGATCGCATTGATCGAGGCCTGTATTAAAGGCAAAAATATCATGGTCACCGGCGCGGGCGGATCTATCGGCTCGGAATTATGCCGCCAAATCTTACGTTATCAACCAAAAAGTTTAGTATTGTTTGAACGCACCGAATACGCGTTGTATGAAATAAACCGCGAGCTAGAATCGAAAAACCTAGGCATTCCGATAGTGCCGGTGTTGGGCTCGGTGAACCAACAAGCGCATGTAGAAGCGGCAATAGATGAGTATTCCATCCAAACAATTTATCATGCGGCAGCCTACAAACACGTACCGTTGGTAGAACTAAATCCAACGGAAGGTATTTACAATAACGTATTCGGCACACTTCATACCGCACGTGCGGCACTGAATAAACACGTTGAGACGTTTGTGCTGATTTCTACTGATAAGGCAGTGCGCCCCACCAGCGTGATGGGCGCAAGCAAACGCTTGGCGGAAATGGTATTGCAGGCAATAGCCGCAGAAACTCCGGGAAAAACATGCTTTTCGATGGTGCGCTTCGGCAATGTGCTAGGTTCATCCGGGTCGGTGATCCCGCTGTTTCGAGAACAAATCCGCAACGGCGGGCCGGTCACCGTAACGCACAAAGATGTAACACGTTATTTTATGACCATCGAAGAGGCCTCGCAGTTGGTGATACAGGCGGGCGCCATGGCCAAGGGCGGGGAAGTGTTCGTGCTGGACATGGGTGAACCGGTCAAGATTATCGACATGGCGCGGCGGATGATACACCTGAGCGGATTGTCAGTCCGTGATGAAGAAAATCCGCAAGGCGATATCGAAATCGCGGTGACGGGCTTACGTCCTGGTGAAAAATTATTTGAGGAATTATTGATAGGGGATAATGTCTCCGGGACCAATCATCCAAGAATATTACAGGCAGAGGAAGAGTTTTCATCGTGGTCGGTACTGGAGAGACAATTGGGTACGTTGGAAGTCGCGTGTAGTCAACTAAATTTGGACGCCGCAAGGAGTATGTTGTGGTCGATAATCGCCGCGCATATAGGAAATGATAAAAACACGTCGCACGACATAATTGCATTTCCTTTGGTGCGGAAAAAAGAAGACATAATTTAATTATTTGATTGCCAACAATATAGGATTTTTAAACCTGGAAGTTATTGCGAAATTCAATTTAGAGTCCGGTTTAATTTTTAGTCGCATTCGGTGTGGAATTTGGTCGGAGTTGCGTGTTGAAGAAGGATGTAATTTGGGGGTATTTGTCGCAATTTCTTCAATATAGTTCTGCGTTATTAGTTTTGCCCGTGTTGTTACGTGCCCTTTCCAGTTTTGAACTGGGTATTTGGTATGTTTTTATGGCTATATCTGCGTTGATTATGATGTTGGATATGGGGCTTTCTCCAACATTGGCGAGAAACATCAGTTATATAATGAGCGGTGCAAAACAACTTTTACCAAATGGACATTCTATTTTAGATAAATTGTCGGTAGGAGTGATTGACTATCAATTGCTGACCTCTGTAGTTCAAACGTCGAGAAAGATATTTTTTATACTCGCAAGCTTAGGGTTTTTACTACTCGCAACGTTTGGTACGTACTTTATTTTTTTTCTAACACCCCATGGCGGCGATAGGCAGATTATTTTTAGCGCGTGGGGTATTTTCGCGGTTTCGACGGTGATCAACCTGTATTTTAAGTACTATACGCCGCTTTTGCAGGGGCAGGGTCTGTTTGCTAAATTTTACAAGGCTAGCTCAGTTGCGAATTTGAGCTTTATTATTGTAACGGCATTGTTAGTGACATTCGATTTTGGCCTAATTGGCGTGTCGCTAGGGTTTCTTTCGTCAACGATTGTAAGCAGAATATTGAGTTGGCACTATCTGAGAAAAGAAGGCTTTTTTCTGTTATTGCAAATAGAAGGGGCAGAGAAATACAAAAGATACGAAATATTTAATGTGCTGTGGCACAACGCTTGGAGGCTTGGGGTCGGGGTGATATGCGCATTTTTAATTCAAAGGGCCAGTATACTATTGTCTTCAGTGTATCTAGGTCTGGTTACTACGGCGGCCTACGCAATGACACTGCAGGTGTTTTCTGCAATTCTTAGTGTTGCGTCAGTAGCCTTTAACATCCATCAACCGCAATTGGCGCGTTTAAAGATTGCGGGTGAGCAAAAAAATATGCAAAAGCTTATTCTAAAAAGCTCAGTTAGTATATTGTCGGTATACGTTTTTGGAGCATTAGTTGTTGTCTTTTTTGGAAACGACATTATTTCCGAAATCGGATCTAAGACAGAACTATTGCCTGTGGCATTGCTGATTTGGGTTGCAATAATGCTGATGTTGGAGCTCATTCATTCAACTGCAGCAACAATAATTACTATTGGCAATCAGGTACCGTTCGTAGGGTCATCTATCGTATCTGGAATAGCAGTCCTATTGATTTCGCTGCTTGGGCTACACTATGGAAATTTAGATATATATTGGTTGATTGGTGTTCAATTTACGGTGCAGCTTCTCTACAATAATTGGAAATGGCCGTATGTAGTCTATGTAGACATTTTTTCCAATAAACAGCGCGTGGCTTGTTAGAAAAAATGATATCGCAACCACTCGTAACGGTAGCAATTCCAACATATCAGCGGAAACACTTGCTAAAGCGTGCAGTAGAAAGTGTTTTGGGCCAGTCCTACCGACGCATTCAGTTAGTAATATCAGATAACGCTAGCAATGACGGTACGCAGGAATATTTGGCAAGTCTTTCTGACGAAAGAATTCTCCTGCTATTGAGTCAAAAAAATGAAGGTATGGTAGTAAATTGGGATCGTTGTGTTCAAGCCGCAGCCGGAGAGTTTTTTTTGCTCCTTTCTGATGATGATGCGTTTTTGGATAGTGACGCGCTAGAGAAGATGGTGAGTACTTTTATGTCTACTCCAACGTGTCCTCCGGGATTTGTTTTTAGTGATGTGTGTTTGGAACGTCCTGTAACGATAGTCCATGAGGCGACACGTGGTGAGCTAGAGGTATATACGGCGAGCGAAATCATTACGCATTGTTTTGAAAATCGTGTTTCTATTTTTCCTTGTGCGACATTGTTGCGTCGCCAGGACATAGTAACGTTAGGGGGGTACGGGTCTTTTGGTGCGACGTTGGCCGTAGATGCGTGTGTTTGGATATCGTTGGCGCTAAAGTATGGGAGGGTGGCGCGTGTCGATGGATGCCTTTCGCTGTATCGTATACATCAAAGTCTATCGTCTTCTTCAATAAATGTTTGGGATGACGATTATGAAGTAATGGAAAATATCATTGCCATGGCGTCCCCATCACCGTTGTCCACAAACGAAATGAAACGAATATTGAGATCCATTCGAAAGTCGCGCGCTAGATTGCCGGTTAGCCATATATCAAATAAGCTGAAGTATGATAGTTCATATGGGGTCGTCGATTTTTGCCGTGATGTTGTTAGGTGGCGTAAGCTACTTTTTTTGCCAAGTAACTTATGGCTGGTTTTTGATCGGGTTAAGAAAAATTTTTTTGCGAATTTATCCGCAGTCGCCTAGTTATTCGAGGAAATATGAGGGTGTACAGGTATCAATTATTTGACTGGTGCAGCAGGGTCTAAAAATAGAGCGCTAGCAAGAATTACACAATGAAGAAGGTACGCTTAGTAAGAAATAACCGTTGGTGTCAAAATAATACATCGCGAGGAAGAATAGTTGCAAGTAGTTAAAGAGTTTCTGAATGGCGTGTTTATATTAACCGCTAGCCCATTTAATGATGATCGTGGTCGGTTTGTGAAGACATACCACGTTGATATATTTAAAGAATTTGGGTTTGAAACCGATTGGCGTGAGGAGTTTTATTCTAAATCAAAAAAAAATGTAGTTAGAGGGATGCATTATCAGTCTTCACCAAAGCAGCACTCAAAAATGGTGTATTGTCTGCAGGGCAGGGTGCTGGATGTAGTGCTCGATATTAGAAATGGTTCTCCCACCTATGGTAAACACGTTTCGTTTGAGATATCAGATGACGGATGTGAAATTGTGTTGATACCGCCTGGATTTGCGCACGGGTTTTGTGCGCTTACCGATGACGCGATATTGCAATACAAGGTGAGTACGGTTTATTCGCCAGAACATGATATGGGAATCCTCTGGAGTTCATTCGGATGTGTATGGCCGACAGATCGGCCTATACTGTCGGCAAGAGATAAGCAATTGCCCAATTTTTCTGATATCGGCGTACCATTTCATTATGGCAATTGAGCGAGCGCTATTGACGGGCGCTACGGGTTTCGTTGGCTCAAATGTCGCCCGACGTCTTGTGAAAGAGGGGTGGGACGTACACATCCTCGTGCGTTTAGAATCCGATTTGTCCCAAATTCAGGATATCATCTCATATGTTGGTATTCACTATTATGTTGGGATTACGTCTACTCTTGTAAATCAGATAAAAGAAATTAATCCATCTGTTGTATTTCATATGGCGTCATTGTATCTGGCTAACCATAAAAGCGACGATATTGAAAATTTGGTTTCTAGTAACGTCCTGTTTTCTGTTCAGCTTGTTGAGGCTATGGCAGTAAACGGATGTACACAATTGGTGAATACCGGTACGTCGTGGCAACACTTTAATGAGGGCGATCAATGCCCTGTAAACTTATATGCGGCAACGAAACAGGCGTTTGAGGATATTTTATTTTTTTACAATAGAACCACTCATATTAAGAGCATAACCTTGAAGCTTTTTGATACATATGGCCCTCGTGATAACAGGAAAAAAATAATCAGTATACTGAGAGATGCTGCGATGTCTGGCGATATGTTAGATATGTCGCCAGGTGAGCAAAAGATTGATCTTGTGTATATTGACGATGTGGTGGAAGCCTATGTGATTGCCGCGCATCGCCTACAGGAAAAACTTGTTCGAGATTATGAATGCTATTCCGTATGCTCCGGTACCCTCGTATCTTTACGCGACCTTGTGTCAATTGCCTCTAAAACGTTTGGAAAATTGATAAATGTGCGTTGGGGCGCGAGGCCATACCGTGTGCGGGAGGTCATGGAACCTCAGGTCGATGGTCAACGGCTAAGCGGTTGGGTACCTAGAAAAACTTTGGAGGAAGGTTTAAGGCTAACTGACTTTGGCGGACAGCTTGATTTTACGACGCCGCTGCAAGAGGATAGGTGTGGAGAGAATCAACTAAAATGATCAGAAACAGAGGGTGCAATATTATTGTTTCCCAATCATCCCTTTTGAGATGGGTGATCTTGCTTATCTTTGTTGTCGGTTATGCATTGACCTTTGATAGATTCGGAATGTTACAAGGAAGGTATGCACTATATTCGATCCTTTCTTTATTGGCATGCGCACTTTTGTTATCTAAGCTGAAGAAATTTGATGCCGAGTACATTGCGATTTGGCTAACGTTTGTTGTGCTGGTGGCGACACAGTATGTCAGGTTTTATTGGCTGGTGCTTGATCCTTCGTTTTTAAAGAATATGCTTACTCCAATGGGTTGGAATGCATTGACTGATGTAAATGCGCAAATTGCCGGTTTTGAATTGTTGACTATTTCCTTCTGTGTTATTTGCATATCAATTTTTTTGTATATTCACTTCTGGAAAGATGCCTTGTCCAGGGCAGATGTGCAGGATGCTAGTGATGAGTTTTATAGGAGCGTAGCGTACATTTTACTTACGTTATCGATTGTGTTATTGGTTTTTTTGGGGTATTTCGCACTCAAATACCATATCGGGCAAATGGGTTATGTCGCTAGTGAACCGCTTCCCTATAGATTGGCAGGGATAATTCATTATGGGAGGTTGGTGGCATTGCCTGGCACGATGCTTCTTTTTATCGTTGTCGCACATCGCGCAAAGCGGCAGGATTTAGTGAGAGTAGGCTTGATGTTGGTGTTGATACACGGTGCCGTTGATGTACTTGTGAGGTCCAGTCGTGGAGCCATATTGTTTGCGCTCATTAGTTTAGTGTTTCTTACCGCAGTTAAAGGGTTTAAGTTACTTCGGTTCGAAAAAATCACCATTGTAGTTATTGGCATTGTAGGATTATTTTTTATTCCGCTGACGCATCAGTACCGAGTGTTTCATCTTTCCGGGCTGGATGTTCCCGCATCGTTACTCGCGTTGAATGACATGCATTGGAATATTAGTCAGATTTTTGTCGATGCGATAAATTTCGCTTATTTTCGCTTGCCAGGCATTGAAATGCCAATTGCTATAATAGGGGACGGAGGACAGCCGCTTGGAGATAAGGCGTTTTCCGTGTTGGCTACGCCAAATGGCCTCGCAGATTATCTTACCTACGCGGTATTGAAATTTCCTGAAGGTTCGCCACAGTCGTTTGCACCGTCATTTCTCGGTTGGTTCTATTTAATGGGTGGTGTCTATGCGGTGATCATGGGTAGCGTCGTGATATCGGTTGTCGTGACGGTGTTATGGAAAAAATTGGCGCAATTGCCGTTATTTACGTTACCCGTTGCGCAGACTTTTTTTCTATTGTTACTGTTCGCTATACTGACGGAAGGCACCTTGGATACGTTACGTTATCAAGCGTTGGTGATGATAGTCAGCGTCATTGGACTTGAAATGTTATATAGGATAAGCGCGCGCTTAATTAAATAGCGGATTCAAAAATTTATGAAAATTCTTTTTTTACTTCAAGATATCCCTTTCCCGGCGACTGAAGGGATTCGTTTGAAGGCTTATAGCCTAATAAAATATTTAGCGAAGAGCCACGAGTGCCATGTTCTTAGTTTGGGTGACAGTGACCAGGAGCGGATTAATAAATTTGTTATTGAAATACCTCAGGTAAAATTGATTGGCGTAGCGGCAAATAAAGTATCAACGCTAAGATTGTTATGCAGAAAAATTTACAACATATTGCATGGGATGCCCCCTTCGTTTGCGACTTATCAAAGTAAAGCGTTTGAAGACCTGCTACAAAAAGCGCTGAATGAGACGGAGTATGATGTAGTCCATTACGATATCATCAATATGGCGCAATATTTTAGATGTGCGCCGAATATTCCCTCAGTCCATTCACCGAACGACGCCACATCGTTGTCATATATTGGAAAGGCGGAACAGGAGACGGCTTTCCTAAGTGTAAGTAGGTTTCGATATTTGATCTCAGCTTTCTTTATGAGGGTGTATGAGAAAAAATATTACGAAAAATTTTCTGTTGTACATGTGGTATCTCCGATAGATGAAGAATATCTGAATCGCTTGAATCCTAGAATAACGGTGCGCGTCGCACCTATCATAGTAGACAATAAATATTTCATTACTGAAGCGCATAGAAAAAAATACCGGAATGGCAGTCATAAAATGATTACAATCGTTGGTGATCTAGCGATACAAGGGATAGTAAATGGCTTGATAGAGTTTGTTGAAGTAACGCTACCGGCGATTCAAAATAAACATCCTACGGTGACATTTCGGGTGTTGGGACGCAACGCGTCTCCTAAGATAAAAAATTATTTGCGGGAACGTCCGAATTTAGAGTTCTTCGAATGGGTTGATGATTTCATTGACTTTTTGCTTGCTACCGGAGTTGTCGTTATTCCAGATAAAGCGGGTACCGGTATTAAAAATCGAGTATTGCAGGCCATGGCGATGGGGTTGCCGGTAGTCGGTACGCCTAGGGCGTTTGAAGGGATAGATATGGAAAATAATGTTCATGGAATGATTAGGTCAACCCCGGCCGAGTTCTGTGAGGCTATACTGCAACTATTGAGCAGCGATGCTGCCCGGCGACAAATAGGTGATGCGGCAAATCTGCTCATCAGAAATAAATACTCGGAAGACGTGGCAGGTGACATGTTCCAAAAAATATATGAACAAGCTGTGCGTGGACGTAGCACTGGTGCAGTGTCTACAGGAAAGCCATCGTTGGTATTGTATTAAAAAAATACAACGATTTTTGCTTGTCTAATTACACCTGTACGTATTATTGATTTACATTATTTAAAAAAATATGTGAAACCCCGCTTTGTGCTTTGTGCCTATCAATCGCGTTTTTTTAAAAAGGAATGAACATGAAAGCAGTTATCTTGGCGGGCGGTCTCGGTACTCGGATCAGTGAAGAAACGCTGCTTAGGCCTAAGCCGATGATTGAAATCGGTGGAAAACCGATTTTGTGGCACATCATGAAAATCTACCACGCACACGGAATGAACGATTTCATCATCTGTTGTGGGTATAAGGGACATATGATTAAGGAGTACTTTGCAAAT
>CAKKRP010000050.1:0-13784 GCA_919902765.1 Gammaproteobacteria bacterium
ATAACCCAACGCCGCCATTTTTTTGGTAAACAGCGTGCGATTACCCCGATTGGGGTCAACGATAATCACTTTTACATCATGGCTGGAATGCCGGTCAATAAACGCCGATACGCGCCCCGGATGTGCAGGTTCATACAGCACATCGCTGCCGACAATCACGTCAAATTTTCCAAGTAACGGATTCGCCGCTTCCCAATTGCCCGTCAGAAATTGAATCGGCGGCAGCAGGTTAGACGCGATATTTTGATCCAGAAATTCTTTAGTAAGCGGATGATAATCGCTGGCGGTAATATCGAAGCCCAGTTTATGCAATACAATACTGGTGAGCGCGATTCCGCAGCCTATTTCCAACACGCGCTTGCCGGTCAATGGCATCACGCTGACGGCGGCGGCGAGTATGCGCGATGCGGGCCACAGCATGCCGAACAACGGCCAGCTCGCTGACGAAATGCCGAGCGCGTCGGCCTGTTGTTGGTCATCGCAGAATTGTTGACGATTTTTTAGCGAACGAATTTGGTAATCTATATCGCTTACGGTGACCGTTTCGTTTTGAGTTAGGTAGGGGGGTGTACTCACTTCTTAGAGCGCGGCGCATAAATAGATCCAACGCGCGTAGAACGGGCGTTCAGATCGGCGGCGGCGATTTGGGCGTGCTCGGTCACGGTGTTCAAGGTGCCTGGTTTGCAGCCTATCACCTTCGAATTGCCAGCGCCTATGATGTAACGATACCAATTGTCGCCCGTCATGCCTGACGGCGGATCGGATTTTTCAACGGAGATGACCCTGTATTTTCCTGCAATGTCCGATGCATCCTCTTGGAATGTCATGCTGTGTGTCCTATTCAGGGTGTGGAAGGAGGGCAAATACTACGCATTTTCCTTGCCGTCGAGTGCGTATAACGCAATTATTTTGAACGTAAATAGGGTGGTAGGTTGAAGTGGTGGGTAAACTACCTGCAACGTGTCAACTACGGACCATCGTTCAAAATAAAATGCGGGTGTTACCTTGGCGCGGTTAATGTAGGTCAATATCGGCGCAAATATAACCATACTGTTTAAGTATAGCATGCGCGCATCGATATTGCTTATATATTTGAGGCATTTCGTCGCGCATTTACGTTATTTTCTTAAGTGCGATCCTTGGCCTGCTCGCGCGTCAGCACCAATTCTTTTGCTGTTTGTATTTGATGTTTCCATGTTCCATATTTTCGATGCTACGATGACGAAACCGCAGTTGGTGTTGCAGTGTTTATTTTTAAATACGCCTTTATATTAAATCAACGTTATGGTCGCTTATCTACGTAAATCGTGAGCGTTACTTACCATTGATTAGGTGTTGCTATTAAGCGTATATTCAATCTACACTTAAAACATTCGACTACATATTATTGCATGTCGCGGTGTAAAAAATTGGAGTATGAGTATGAGTAGAGCGGTTAGCGCTATGCACGTTTCGTGGAATGTAACGGGGATTATAGGTATTTTTGCCGCGTTATTGCTGACTGGCTGCGGTGGTGGTGGAACGGCTATGCAAGCACTTACCCGTACGTTAGTGGTAAAGGCCGGCGAAGGCGGTGCGGTGACCAGCCATCCTGCTGGAATTAATTGTAACGCGGATTGCCGTGAGGCGTATGTAGAGCACACCAGTGTAACACTCGTTGCCATACCCGCCCTGGGTTTTGGGTTCAGTGGTTGGAGTGGCGGTAATTGTACCGGCACGGGGGTATGCACGGTAATTCTGGATAGCGATCTAACGATTACCGCAACGTTCGCAACGATGGAAATAGCAACATGCGCAAACGGCGGTGTAGTGTACGATAAGGATTCGAGTAACGGGTTTGGTCGTCAACTGGCCGTAAACGGCGACCAAGTAAGCTCGGTTACGGATATCGCATTTATCCCTGGATCGGCGATAGACTTTGTGGTGCTGGATCAGGACGGATATGTAGATTATTTTAAAGATGGCTGCGATAGGGTCAATCGTGTCGATGTTGGCGATGTTGCAAAAGGCGGTATAGGCGTCGTGTATGGTGGTGAGCAAGGCTTGCTTAATGTCGAATTTCATCCAGACTATGCGACAAATCATTTTGTTTTTTTCTATCACACCTCTGTCGGCGGCACAGTAAACTCAGTATCGCGGATGAGCGTCGCATTTGAGGAAAATAGCGGATTTTTGAAATTAAGCGATCCTCAACGTATTATTGATTTTCGAAAAGGCGTTTCTGCGGTTGCTGAAAATCACAATGGTGGCGGACTTATCTTTGCTGTTGACGGCGCGTTGCTTGCCTCTGTGGGTGATGGAGGAAGTTCTGCTGATAGCGCACAAGACGATAAGCGGCTGCTAGGTAAGGTGATTCGTATTTTACCGAGTGTAGAGGCTAATGCCGGAGGATATTCCATTCCTGATGGTAATATGTTCGCTGCAAGCTTAGCGAAATGCAGTAATATCGCAGCAAGTAATGAGAGTGCGTGCCCGGAAATTATCGCGAAAGGATTGCGCAATCCTTTCCGTATGTCGCGTGACGGCGGGATGATATATCTCGGTGATGTTGGGTCGGGCATAGAGGAAATTAATAGTTTTCCAGTGACCGGCAACACCGCCAATTTCGGATGGCCTACTCATGACGGGCCTGTCAGTTCATCCCTCTTATCCGGTTACAGAAATCCGATTGTGTCATATGGAAGGAACAGCGCGACGGCAATCGGTTTTCGTGCTGAAGATTCGACAAAGCCCATGGCGACCGGAGCGGCTAGCGTTATGATCGGGGGCGTATATCGCGGCGATAAATACACTGCTTATATGAATAGCGGCGCGCTATTGTTTGATGATTTTTATGACGGCTATGTGCGCGCGGTGGGTGTAAATGCCACTGGCGATATCGTCGATAGTGATAATATTCCAGGCATTCATTTGATACATGGCGGGCAAATCACCAGCATGGTGCAAGGACCCGATGGCTATATCTATTTAACTGGTTTGTATGGCCCGGCAATGGTATATCGATTAGTATATCAAGCACCCCAATAGTGGACTAATCGTTAGTGGTTCCCTGTGATTCGGGTGCGCGGTAAAGTTTCTGTGTGTTTACGTAGTTCAGGGTTAAAATGAGCTTGGTTTTGCGGCATCCTCTGTCGGATTGGCGGAGGATGCTACTAACACAGGTTCTAATGGTGTATAACGTGTAGTTTCCGCCGAAAACGCCTGCCACTGTTAGCCGTTGTTTCTGATTTTCCACTTCCCCCCACATCCAGTCGGCACGTATTTTGATCGCTTTATCGTCGTCGAGGAATAGTCGCTGACTTCTTAGCTAAATGTAGCCTAGCGCTAACATACTATTTTAACCCGGATTTTCCGTTAGGCATCGTAGCGACGAGCGCATGGATGCACGAGGTAGGGCAACGCCGGGAGCACGCTGTCGAGTAGACGCCTAATGGAAAATCCGGGTTAAACAGGATTTGTTAACCACACCCTCAATTCCCAGTCAGGCCCCGCCGATAACCAATGCAGTCGGGTGATGCGATTCCGATCATTGCAGTAACCCGTTGAATTTATTGGGCCTTATTGTGAGGCGTGAGTGTCGCACCGGGGACGGATATATGAAACGTCGAGATTTTCTAAACGCCGGGGCCGCCGGGCTCATCGGTGTGGGCGTGATGGGAATTGCGCCTCGCGTATGGTCTATGTCCGCGCCGGCGGCGCGTAAGTTGGCGCTGTACAATCTGCATACCCAAGAACGTTTAAACGTGGTTTATTGGGAGCAAGGCGAATATCTCCCGGAACAGTTGGATAAAATTAATTATTTAATGCGTGATTATCGTACCGATGAAGTCGCCGCGATAGATTATCGCGTATTGGAATTTTTAAGCGGGGTTAGCGAACGCTTGGAATTGCGTGAGCCGATACAAATCGTGTCCGGGTATCGTTCGGCGCGTACCAATGACATGTTACATCGGCTTAACGGCGATGGCGTCGCGAAAAACAGTTTGCATACACGAGGCATGGCGGTGGATATCAAACTGGCGCGTATCAGTCTGGATCATCTGCGCAAAGCCGCGTTGGACGTGCGGCGCGGCGGTGTTGGTTTTTATCCCGAGCAGTTTGTACATTTGGACGCTGGGCCGGTGCGCCATTGGCGTAAAAAAACCTGACGCTTATTCTGTGCTTATACATTGCGATTTAGGGCTATAAAATAGTAGAATAAGGCCTTATTGGCGCTATTCATAGGCGGTTCATGAACTTCATCCGTAGGCTCAATCATGCGCGTATCGATTTTGGCCGCGCGTTGGCATTGAATACGGCGCGTTTTATATTTGATAGAAAATCCCGGCATCCGCGATTGCAAGATATCGATATCCAGCGCATCTTGGTGTTGAATATCGGCGATAAGATCGGTGATACCACGGTGTGTACGTTGATGTACCGCGAGTTGCACCGCTGGAATCCGGATGTGAAAGTCGATATGGTGTGCGGCAGGCAAACCTTCCCGTTGGTGGAAAATAATCCGTATATTGACGATATCATTGTGTGTAAAAAAGGGTTTTTTGCCACTATTTTCCTGGCCGAGAAATTACGTAGAAAAAAATACGATGTGGTGTTTGATGTGAGGGAGTTGACCGACGCCAGCACCTTGTATCTGCTCAAGAGAATGGCGGGTAAAGTGAACGTCGGTTTTGATAGAAATAAATACGCGCTGCACGACATCTTGATGGATGACGGTCTGAAAAAAATTCATGTCGCGGAAAGATATGGTGAGTTGTTGAGGGTGTTGGGCATTGAAAATCCAAATCTAGCGTATGACTTACATGTGTCGCCGCAAGACCGCAATGAAATCGCGGCGCTTTTAAAACAGGCCGCAATCGACGCACAACTCATCGTTATTAATGCCTATGCGGCGGCGCGTTATCGAAATATTTCGCTGGGACGTGTGGGTGAAATAATCGCGGCGCTGCAAAGAAGTGTCTGGAGGAATTATTCCGTCGTATTGGTGGGGCCGCCCGCTAAGCGGGCGGAATTGCGGCAGTTTGTCGATAAATCACGCGCTGATAAGCTATATTACTTTCCAGAGATATCATCGATTATGCGCGTCGCGGCGTTGATAGGTCGCGCACGCTTAGTTATTACGCCGGATACCTCTATCGTACACATCGCCTCGGCGTTTGACACGCCGCAAATTTGTTTTTATCGGCATGACGGAGCGGATGATTTGCAAAATGCCATACGATGGGGGCCGCGTTCGCGGCAACATCAGGTCATATACGCGCGCGCGCGCACCCATGGCGAGGTAGATATCAATACGTTTCGGATAGAGGACGTGCAACGCGCATTGGATAAATTGGTCGAGGAAATGTAAACATGGGCAATGAAGCGACTAAGACCAAGGAATTGCATGGAAAAAAGATTTTGCCCTACCTCAAAGGGGAGGGTGTGGACATCGGGTGTGGTGCGGATCCGATTCTGCCCGGCGCGTTGCCGTTCGACAGGCCGCAAGGCGATGCGAATAAAATTACGCAATATTTCGCTAAAAAATTTGATTATGTATTTTCCAGTCACGCGCTGGAGCATATGGCGGACCCGCGCGCGGCCTTTGTGGAGTGGTTTGCGTTACTGAAACCGGGCGGTTATATGGTCACCATCGTGCCCGATGAAGATTTGTACGAACAAGGGTGTTTTCCCAGCCGTTTTAATGGTGATCATAAATATACCTTCACGTTGAGCAAAAGCCGCAGTTGGTCGCCGAGGTCTATCAATGTGTTGGAGCTCGTAGGCCTGGTCGATGCGGAATTGGTGTGTGCGGAACTGCAAGAAGATAATTATGATCGGCGTCTTTACATACACCGGCCGGGGCGATGGAACTTTTTTATGGCCTGGGTGTGTAAGAAATTTCGCAAGCTATGGCGTGCGCCCGCGATGCAAATCGCGGTGTGTAATATTACCGGGAGACTGGGGGCGGTGATTGATCAAACCTCGCTACCGGACACGCGCTTGGCGCAAATATTATTTGTGATTAGAAAAAGATAGCGGTAACCATTAAGCATGTGAGCCCCCCTTTTACAAAAGGGGGGAACTCAACATCAAATATGCACTAAATAGTTACGAGTAGCGATGCATTTCTTTTGGCGATTTGCGATGTATGAATATGTCCGGGAGGCGGCGGGCCTACATGGATTTATTCACGGCGTGTCTTGTCGCCTCCCAGACATATTCATGTCTTTGGTGCGGCCAAGGGTTGACGGTTTCTTATTGTCTATCGAACACGCATCATCGGTATGCGGTGGTAATCCGTAGGCCTTTTCTTGATACAATAAATCGCCGATCATGATTTGCGCTAAGGCAGTGTGGTGCAGTTCGCGATCCAATGGCATAGGTATAAGTTCGTTAGAGCTTATACGATATTGTTGCGGCGTTTTGTATTCTGGCAACACGACGAGCCGTTGATCCTGCCAATAAGCGAATACATTACCGTGTTCTATCAGGGCGCGTCCCGGACGTGTGTCGTGCAATAGATCGCGGCCCAGCATCGGGTGTATCACTTCATAACCGGCAGCGGCCAATAGTGTCACCGGCAAATCTATTTGGCTGGCCAGGGTGTCGATGACGCGCGGTTTGAGCGCGGGGCCTATCAGCAGTGCGGGGATATGAAATTCTTGCAGCGGAAAAATGCCGCCGCCGTCGATGCGCCACTGGTGATCGGCGACGATTAAGAATAGGGTGCTTTTGTAATAATCCTTGGTGCGCGCATTATCAAAAAATTTTCCTAACGCATAGTCGGCGTATTTTGCGCTGTTAAAAGTGGTGTTGGCAGGTTGTTCATACAAATCTATTTTACCCGCCGGAAAATCGAACGGGCGGTGATTAGATAAGGTCAACGCAACGACAAAGGCCGGCGAGTTACGCGCGTCGGCGAGCATGGCATCGAGTTTGGCAAATAAATCTTCATCGCTCACGCCCCAAGTGCCTTGGTATTGGGCATTTACAAAATCCTGGCGATCATACACATGATCAAAACCATTGCCGAGGTAAAAGCCCGCCATATTGTCGAAATGGCCTTCACCGCCGTAGATAAACGCGGTGTGGTAATCGTGTTGCTTGAACAATGCGCCGAGTGTAAAAAACTGGTGTTGCGCCATCGGTTGTTTTAAGACGCTGGTGCCGTGATCTATCGGCAAATAGCCGGCGGTGACGGCCTCTAGTCCGCGATAAGTGCGTTCGCCGGTGGCGTACAAACGGGTGAAAAATACGCCTTCTTTGGCGAGGGCGTCAAAGCGCGGTGATACGGGCTTGCCACCCAACGCGCCTATCATATGCGCGCCCAGGCTTTCCTCGACGATAATGACGATGTTAGGCGCAGCCTTGCCATTGAGCGTAGCCCCCGCGTTTTGGCGGCGCAACGTGGGACGCTGTGCGTCGGTATAGCTGTCGTTGTGCGCGCCGATGTCATCGCGTATCCGTGACAAAATTTCCGCGCGTGGTAAGCTGCCATAGCGTTTATGCACTTCGATGGCGTCGTCATATTGCAAATAGGCGGCGAAGGCGGCGGAATAAGTCGCGTTGAGGGTGATTTGATTGACCAAAAAATTATTGGAAAACGCCGCTAAACTGGGGTTGGCGTTGGCCTCGCCCAATCCGGAACGCGCGCCGAGAAATAATACGCCTAGCAATATCGGTAATACGCCTAGGCGTGCTGTCCATGGCCAGGGATAACTGTGTTTGGTCAATGCGCGCATCGCCAAAAATGCCGCGTAGGCGATGCCGATGACGCTGCATATGCCGATGCCGCCGACGAGCGCAAAATCATGCAACAACATACCCAAAATTTCACCGGGATGGCTGAGATACATAAAAAATAAATGATTGGGCCGGGTCTGAAATTCCGTCAGAAACGGCCACGATGCGATCTCAAAAAATAGGAAAATAGCGCTGAAAAACGTGAAATAGAGCGTCAGGCCGAAACGCAACCCGGCGGCCGCAACAGCCGGGGTGAGCAAGGTGAGGAGCGTAGGGAGGGCCAAGGCGTCGGCAATCACGATGGCATCGGTACGCGCGCCTATGAAAAAGACGCGCCATAACGCTAACGAATCGTTGATTTGCGGCCAATGGTGCCATACCAAGGCCAAACGCCCGAGCGCAAACAATGCAAAAGACGCTAGCGCGAATGCGAGTAAGGGTGCTACCGGCCCGGCCCGGCGCCACGGTTTTTTTAACCAAGCGAGGCGCGCCGGCCGGGGCGTGTCAAACATGCTGACCTGAATGTGTCATCGCCGCGCTTAGAAATTGTAGCCAAACGCGTCTTTAAAGCGCGCGTGAATTTCGTTTTTTGTGGGTTGGTGTTTTTGCGTGCCGTGATGCTCGATGGCGAGCGTGCCCATCAGCGCTGCGATACGGCCAGTGGTTTCCCAATCCAAATTATTGGTTAGGCCATGGAGCAATCCGGCCCGGTAAGCATCGCCGCAACCCGTGGGATCTAATACCTGTTTGGCATCGACGGTGGGGATGTCGATGCGGTGTTGTGTGGTGTAAATCAACGAGCCCTTCGCGCCTTGCGTGATGATGTAGGCCCGCACTTGTTCGGCGATTTGATGCGGCGACAGCCCGGTGCGTTGTTGCAGCAATTCCGCCTCATAATCATTGACGGTGATCCAAGTGGCGAGATGAATGAATTTTTTTAAATCATCGCCATCGAACATCGGCAAGCCTTGGCCCGGGTCAAAGATGAAGGGAATTTCCGCCTCCGCGAATTGGGTGGCGTGGTCTAACATGCCCTGGCGGCCGTCGGGAGAGATGATGCCGATTTTTACGCCTTTTGCGACGGAGACCTTGTTGAGGTGTGAGAAACTCATCGCGCCCGGATGGAAAGCGGTAATTTGATTGTCGTCGCGATCAGTGGTGATGAAGGCTTGGCCGGTATAGCTATTGTCAATTTGGCGCAAGTATTGGCGGCTGATGGAATGTTTGTCCAACCATTGCGCGTAAGGCGTAAAATCTTCACCAACGGTCGCCATGATCAGCGGAGTGCCGCCTAAAAGTTTGAGATTATAGGCGATATTGCCTGCGCAGCCGCCGAATTCGCGGCGCATCTCCGGCACCAGGAACGACACATTCAACATGTGTACTTTATCGGGCAAGATGTGATTTTTGAATTGATCGGGAAACACCATGATGGTGTCATAGGCCATGGAACCGCAAATGAGTGCTGACATGTTTTATGCTCCTAATATCAATGCCCACACCACGGCAACATTGATGAGTGACAATAATACGGCTGCCGAACCGAAGTCTTTGGCGCGCCCCGATAACGGATGGCGTTCCGCGCCGATGCGGTCAATCGTGGCTTCGACGGCGGAATTTAACAGTTCTACTACCAACACTAAGACCACACAAGCGATCAATAATGCGCGTTCGATGCCGTTCTTGCCCAGCCACGCGCCCAGCGGGATCAATGCGACAGCGAGCCAGGCCTCTTGGCGAAAGGCCGCTTCGTTGATCCATGCGGTCTTAATGCCGGCCCATGAATAACCGGCCGCCTTGATAATGCGCGCGAGGCCTTGCTCATGATTAGCCATGCGGACGCCAACGCAAATCCAATTCCTTGGCCGCGCGCACTTCATCCAAGCGCCGTACCGGCAAATGATGCGGCGCACCCTTGACCAATTCAGGCGTCGTTTGCGCCTCTACCAATATCTTGCTGAGCGTAGCGGCAAAGGCGTCCAGCGCCTCTTTCGTTTCGGTTTCGCTGGGCTCGATCAACATGCATTCGGCTACTAATAGCGGAAAGTAAACGGTCGGTGCATGAAATCCGTAATCGAGCAAACGCTTGGCGAAATCCAGCGTGGTGACGCCGAGATCTTTGGCTTGACGTTTCAGCGTGATAATAAATTCATGCGTCGCACGACGTTGCGGAAACGCCGCATCAAATCCATTTTTGCGTAGTGTCGCGAGCAGATAATTGGCGTTCAAGGTGGCGTACTCACCGACTCGCCGCATGCCTGCATCGCCCAACATGCGCGCATAAACATAGGCGCGCAGCAAAATGCCTGCGTTGCCCATAAACGCCGATAACCGCCCTATGGATTGCGGACGATCTTTGCCGGTCAACCAGTGATAACGGCCATTTTCTAACGCCGCCATCGGGATAGGTAAAAACGGCAATAAGCGATCATTCACACCGACCGGACCGGCGCCGGGGCCGCCGCCGCCGTGCGGCGTCGAAAATGTTTTGTGTAGATTGATGTGGATGACATCGAAACCCATATCGCCGGGACGCACCTTGCCTAGAATGGCGTTGAGATTAGCGCCATCGTAATACAGCAAGCCACCGGCGGCGTGGACCGTGCGCGCGATGTCTTCGATACGACGTTCAAATACGCCTAACGTGGATGGGTTGGTCAACATCAGGCCCGCTGTTTTGGGGCCGACCGCCGCGCGCAAGGCCGCTAAATCCACATCGCCGTTGGCGTCTGTGGGGATCTCGCGCACCGTGTAACCACACATGGTGGCGGTTGCGGGGTTAGTGCCGTGGGCGGCGTCCGGACACAAAATTTCGGTACGCGCGTGGTCGCCGCGCGCGGCATGATAGGCCTTGATCATCGCGATGCCTGCGAATTCACCTTGCGCACCCGCCATCGGCGTCAATGAAAAACCTTTCATGCCGGTGACGGCCTTCAACATTTCTTGCAAATCGTGTACGCAGGCGAGATAACCTTGGCTCAAATTCGCATGCGCCAACGGATGGCGCGATAAATATCCGGGCATCATCGCCAGGCGATTCGAGGCGCGCGGATTGTATTTCATCGTGCATGAACCCAACGGATAAAAATGCGTGTCGATGGAGAAATTTTTCTGCGACAAACGCGTGTAATGCCGCACGCCTTGCAATTCCGACACCTCGGGCAAGGCCGGGGCGGTGGTGCGGCGCAAGTGCGCAGGTATCGTGGCGATAGCGGCGCGCGCTTGCATTTGCGCGCCGTTAAAACGGCCAGGTTGCGATTGATCGAAAATTAAACTCATGTGGTCAGTCCTCAAGCTTGTGCGGCCGTCAAGGCGCGCGCAAATGTGTCGATATCGGCGGATGTTTTTGTTTCCGTGGCGCACACCAATAACGCGTTACCCAATTCCGGATAATCGACGCTGAGGTCTGCACCGGCGACGATGCCTTGCGCGGCCAAACGTTCGATGACCTCGGCCGCCGGTTTACGCAAGGCGACGACGCTTTCATGGAAGACCGCGCCGCTAAACATCGGTGCCGCAACACGATGAATTTTGTTGCGCAGTTGTTGTGTATTGACCACGCATTGCTCGGCCGTGCTGGCCAAACCTTGCGGCCCCATCAAGGCCATGTAGATGGTCGATGCCGTGACCATCAGACCTTGATTGGTACAGATATTTGACGTGGCCTTGGAGCGGCGTATATGTTGTTCGCGCGCGTGCAAGGTCAGTGTAAAACCCGGTTTGCCGTCTAAATCAACGGTGCGGCCGACGATGCGCCCCGGCATTTGGCGCACGAGTTCTTGTTTGCAGCACATAAAACCGTAGTAGGGTCCGCCCGATGACAACGGTATGCCCATCGGTTGGCCATCGCCGCACGCGATATCGGCACCCTTAGTGCCCCATACGCCCGGCGGTTTGAGTAGCGCCAACGACATAGGGTTGACGACGGCGATGACGTACAAGCCGCGTGCGTGCGCCCAGTCGGTCAATTGATCGACCTCTTCAAGTGTGCCGAAAAAATTCGGTTGCGGGATGACCAAGGCCACGGCGTCGCGGGTGTCGGCGGGGAGTAGCGCAGTCTCGACGCGTCCGGTCTGATGATCGAAGCCGATTTCGATCATTTCTATGCCTTGCGTACCCACGATATTGCGCGCGACTTGGCGATAATACGGATGTGTGCTGCGCGGAATCAATACGCAGCGGCCTTTGGATTTATGCGCGCGCACGGTCATCAACACCGCCTCGGCCAGGCCCGATGCGCCGTCATATAATGAGGCGTTGGAGACATCCAGACCGGTCAGCGCCGCCATCATGCTTTGGTATTCATAAATTAATTGCAAAGTGCCTTGGCTGGCTTCGGCTTGATAAGGCGTATAGGCGCTATAAAATTCGCCGCGCGTCGCTACTTCCCACACGGCGGCGGGGATATGGTGTTCATAGGCCCCCGCACCGGCAAAACACAAGGGTTGGCCATCGGCCTGCGCGCGGCCGTGCATCAAGCGCGTGATTTCCATTTCGTTCAACGCGGGCGGGATGCCCGGCAAATCGCGGATGCGTAAATTGCTGGGAATTTCATCGAATAAATCGTCAATTTTATCGACGCCGATGACGCGCAACATGGCGCGCACATCGTGTTCTGTGTGTGGGATAAACGGCATAAAAATAACTCCGGGCGGTGAGGGTGTTTATTCGCCTGCGGAGGCGATCATGCTGGTATAGGTTTTGGCATCCAATAACTGTTCGATTTCATTGCGATTAGACAGTTTGACGCGATATAACCAACCTTTGTCATAACACGCTTGATTGACAAGCTCCGGCGCGCTCGCTAAGGCGGCGTTGACTTCGATCACTTCACCGCTGACGGGGCTGTATACGTCAGACGCCGCCTTCACCGATTCAACTACGCCGCAGGCGTCTCCGGCCATCACCTTGCGGCCAAGGTCGGGCAGCTCCACAAAGACCAAATCGCCCAATAAATCTTGCGCGTGGTCGGAAATGCCGATACGCGCGGTATTGTCTGTGGCGACTTCTACCCATTCGTGACTCTTGGTGTATTTCAGGTTTGCGGGGGCGTTGCTCATAAAGGTTCCTCTCATAAAATTCGTTTCAACAAAAAATAAATTTTTACGCCGTTGCGCAGGTCTACACCAGCGCCTTACCGTGGCGCACAAACACCGGTTTAACGACGCGCGCGCGGTACAATTTGCCGCGTATTTCAACCATCACGCGTTCGCCGGTGGCGGCCGGTACCCGCGCCAAGGCGATGGACAAATTCAGCGTCGGTGAAAATGTGCCGCTGGTGGTTTCGCCTTCGCCTATGCCCTCGACGACGACTTTTTGATGGGCGCGCAAGACACCTTTTTCTTCCAACACCAGGCCGACGAATTTTTTGATATTGCCGCGCGTACGCACCTCTTCCAAACTCGTGCGGCCGATGAATTCACGTTCTTTAGGCTCCCATGCGATAGTCCAGCCTAGGCCCGATTCTAACGGATGCGTGGTTTCATCCATATCTTGGCCATATAAATTCATGCCCGCCTCTAGGCGCAAGGTGTCGCGTGCGCCCAGACCCGCCGGTTTGACACCGGCGTGGAGGAGGCGCTGCCACCACTGCGGGGCGTGGGTCGCAGGCACCAAGATTTCGAATCCGTCTTCGCCAGTATAGCCTGTGCGCGCAATGAAACCGGCCTCGGTATCCGCCGCATAAAATGCCGCCAGGGCCTCGACGCGCGCACGCTCGGCGGGTGGCAACAAGGCCAGCACCTTGGCGCGCGCCTGCGGGCCTTGCACGGCGATCATCGCTAGATCTTTGCGTTCTTGCGCCTGCAATTGATATTGGCGTGCATGTTGATTAATCCATGCCAGGTCTTTGTCGCGCGTGGCCGCATTCACTACCACGCGAAACCATTCGTCGTGCATAAAATAGACAATCAAATCGTCTATGACCTTGCCTTGCTCGTTCAGCATGCAGCTATACAAGGCCTTGCCGGGTTCACGCAGGCGCGCTACGTCATTGGCCAATAGATGTTGCAAAAATTCGCGCGTACGCGGGCCGTGCAGATCGAGGATGGTCATATGTG
>CAKKRP010000050.1:13794-15514 GCA_919902765.1 Gammaproteobacteria bacterium
CCGCAGTCACGGCGTACTTTATGGTGTTCTTCTATCTGCGAACCGTAATGGATGGGCAGTTCCCAGCCCGCGAAATCGACGATTTTGCCGTGCGCGAGCAGGTGTTGTGCATACAAAGGCGTGCGTTGGCCCATAGTTCCTCCGGTGACCGAAATGGCGCCGGCGCAGGCCCGGCCGATGGCCCGCCTGCGCGCGACGTATACGCACCCCTCTGTCCTAAGTACCTGAGAGTATTGGGGTTGTGAGCCCCTAGCCCCTTCGGTGGGCGTAACGCAAGGTAGCGCCGCCGCTCTCCAGAGTCAAACCACCCCACGGTCCCTGTTGCCTGAGCGATTCCGGGTTCGTTGCGCCTTCGGCGCCCTGCTGCATCGCGGCAGGGTCTCTCCCATAGGGTGTAAGTTTGTGCGCCTATGATACCGGGGGGGGCGCAGATTGCCAAGGGGGCGAGTGGCATCGCGCAGAGCGATGTAGGCGGTGTCGTGACTTAAGCGTCGCGAGGCATGGCCTTATTTTAAGTAATTATATGTTTTATCTAAGTTAATTTCTCATTAAGCAAGTGTTCAGTTTCAATTCACCGCCCGCTTATACTTTAAAAGCGTACGTCGATTTGGTAATTCAAGTCCGCAATAAAAAAATATTTTGTTTTGTTGCGGCGCAAAACGGTCGTATTTAATGCGCGAGCACAATTCCAATTTTACGTTTGCGCATCAACTGCTAATAACTTTTCTAAATAAGTAATTCTGCATGTCAACCAAGGGAACTCTGTCGGTGTCATGTGCCCACGACAGTCATGCCCGCGCGAAATTAAGTGTGGAGTTTGGTGTATCGGGGAGTTTGCGTGACTTATCGCAGGAGTTCTCTTTTCAACTATCAATTGGAAAGGGGATACCATGAAGCATAGATTCATGAGGACGCAGGGGACATTGGGCGCGCCCATGTCGTTGTTGGCGCTTTTGGTGTGTACGCAGGCGACTGCGGTGCAATCGCCACAAGTGCCGTTAGCCGGAAATTTGGTGCCGATGTTCGCACAGGCGCTGCCGATCTTAAGCACGCAAGTGGGTGGCACCATCGCCACCGTCAATGGCAATGCGCCGTTGACGGTGCGGATGTGTGAATTCGATTCCAAAATCTTGCCGCCGGGGACGCCGTTAGCGCCGGGTGCGACGGGCAAATCGCGCGTGTGGGGTTATGCCGCCGCCGCTGCCTGCCCGACCACCGCGCAGGACACCTATATTGGGCCGGTGATTATGAACACGCGCGGTACGCCGACTAAAGTGACCTGGGTCAATGAGTTAGGTCACAGCGATACCACCGGCGTATTGGCGTATAAATACAACACCGATCAAACCCTGCATTGGGCCGACCCGTTAAATAATTCCGCGAATGATTGCCACATGATGGGCGTTGTGCCCGCGTTTGGCAGCGCCTGCGCGCAGAATTATTCCGGGCCTATCCCGGCGGTGGTGCATTTGCACGGTGGCGAAGTGCCGCCCGAAATCGACGGTCACCCACTGGCCTATTTCACCGGCAACGGCGCGTTTCGCGGGCCTGCATATTATTCGTCGGCGGCGGGTGTTAACAGCGCGACCTATAATTATCCCAATACGCAAGAGGCCGGCGCCTTTTGGTTTCACGACCACACCTTAGGCGTGACGCGGCTGAATGTGAACGCCGGTTTGGCGGGCGTATATTATTTACAAGACCCCGCGCAAAGCCTGCC
>CAKKRP010000051.1 GCA_919902765.1 Gammaproteobacteria bacterium
CACCGTGCCCAAGGCGGCCAAAAAGGCCACTTCCTCTACCGGGCCTAGTTAAAATAGCACAACTACGCCATACCTAACCAGCACGGCCAGGCCGCGTTCACCCGCGCGCACGGTCAATGGTGATACCGCAAGGCGGCTGGCGGTATCAAACACGCGCAACTGCAAGCGTTCGCCGACGAATATCGCGCGTGCGCGCAAGGTTTCTAAACTGGTTAAAGGAAGGTGATCATTCACCGCATGCATGTCCGTGAACCCAGAGCTACGATCCGAGGCTAGCGACACTAGCAGGGTATTTGCCGCAGAGGCCATATGCTTAGACCGATCAGTGATTGTTGCCACGTTTCTATGCCGTTGTCCATATGCATTTGCGAGCAATCCTTTTGCCAACCCCTTGCGAAAAATAAAAAATATTGATTATGGGTGGTGGATAAGTCCTGTCAAAGCGTCGTATTTTTGGCATTGCCAAGGAATGTTTTACACAAGGAGAGCGCTTGTCAAGGGTTTAACGGGGGATATTGCGGCACCGTCAGAAATTTTCCCTAAGAAATATAAATTATATAAAAAACAATAGGTTATGATTAGGATAAAAAGTAACCATTTTGACACTCGCGCCCGTGCGGCAAGGGCTGGAAGGGCTTGCCCCCAAATCATCCACAAAGTTATCCACAGGTTCTGTGCATAAGCAAAAATTGGTCGCTGGGACAGATACTTAGCATGGGGACATAAAATAATTCGATTGCCGCGCGGGGTTGAAGCGATGTGCTAAAGTGCGCGCATGAGCGACATCATCTTGCGTTTAGCCATCGCCGCGCCGTTGGATCGCTTGTTCGATTACCTGCCGCCAGTGGATGCGACCGGGGGTTTACAGCCTGGTCTACGGGTGCGTGCGCCCTTTGGCCGGCAAACGGTCGTGGCCTATATCGTGGCGGTGGTGGATCACACCGGCGTACCACGCGCGCAACTCAAACGCGTTGTCGAGGTATTGGACGCGCAACCGCTGTTGTCCGGTATCATGTGGGACTTGCTGGCCTGGGTTGCCAGCTATTATCACCACCCGCTGGGCGAGGTCATCGCCACGGCCTTACCGGTGCGCCTGCGTGAAGGAAAAGCGGCTACCGCCATCGCTTCCGGTATGCCGCGTTGGGTGTTGGCGGTGCCGGTCGATCAAGCCGGGCTAGCGCTGCAACGCGCACCTCAACAAATGCGCATCGCGGCGGCACTGGCCGCCCATCCGGCGGGCCTCAGCGTCGCCGCATTGACTGCATTATTGGGCGTAGGCGCAGGCGTTGCGCTACGTGGCTTGCGCGATAAATCCCTGGTAATGCAGTGCGTCGCCAGCGGGTCGTTGCCGACCGTCACGACCAGCGTCGCGCCACCGCTCAATGCTGCACAACAGGCCGCCGTGTCGCGCATCACAGCGGCCCAGGGTTTCAATGTATTCTTGCTAGAGGGGGTCACCGGTAGCGGTAAAACCGAGGTCTATTTGGCCGCTATTGTGGCGGCCTTGCAGCGCGGCCGCCAGGCCTTGGTGCTGGTGCCGGAGATCAGCTTGACCCCGCAAACCTTGGCGCGTTTTAATGATCGCTTAGGCGTACACTTGGCAGTGTTGCATTCCGGGCTCACCGATAACGAGCGTTTAAACGCCTGGTTGGAGGCGCGTAGCGGATATGCGCGCGTGGTGTTGGGGACACGTTCGGCGGTGTTCACGCCCTTGCCCGATTTGGGTCTGGTCATCGTCGATGAAGAACACGATCTATCATATAAACAACAAGACGGTTTGCGCTATTCCGCGCGCGACTTCGCCTTACGTTATGCCCAGCGTGGCAATGTGCCGGTGGTACTGGGGTCGGCGACGCCGGCATTGGAAAGCCTGGCCAACGTGCAGCGCCAACGCTATCAACGTTTGGCATTGCCGGAACGCGCCGGCGACGCCAAGCCGCCGCAACTGACCTTGCTGGACGTGCGCCGTCAACCGATGACGGCCAATATCGCCGCGCCGTTGATCTTGGCGATACGCCACCATTTGGCGGCGGGCGAACAGGTATTGATGTTTTTAAATCGGCGTGGTTATGCGCCAGTGTTATTGTGCCACGATTGCGGCTGGGTGGCCGATTGCGCGCGCTGTCATGCGCGTTACACGCTGCATCAACAACGCAAACGTTTGATCTGTCACCATTGCGATAGTCAAGCGGTGGTTCCCGCGCAATGTCCGCATTGCACCAGCCTGGATTTGCGGCCCATAGGTTACGGCACGCAACGCCTCGCAGATGAACTTACAGCATTATTTCCGGCCGTGAATATTTTACGCATCGACCGCGATACGATGCGCAATAAAGGCGCACTGTCCGCAGCGATGTCGGAAGTGCGCAGCGGTCAGGCGCAGTTATTGGTAGGCACGCAAATGCTGGCCAAGGGGCATGATTTTCCGAACGTGACCTTGGTTGCGGTGTTGGATGCCGATCAAGGTTTGTATAGCACGGATTTTCGCGCCACCGAACACCTGGCGCAGTTGATTATTCAAGTCGCCGGACGCGCCGGGCGCGGTGTCAAACCCGGTCGCGTGGTCATACAAACGCACAATCCCGATCATCCGTTATTACAAATTTTGGTACACCGGGGTTACGCCGCCTATGCGGCGGCGGCGTTAGAAGAACGCTACGCGGCGCGCTTGCCGCCATATGCGCATCTGGCGTTAGCGCGTGCCGAGGCGTCCGGCGCGCGCGCGGCGCATGATTTTTTACAGGCAACATTGCTACGCGCAGGACGTCCGCCGCTGACGCAACTCGAAATTTTAGGTCCGGTACCTGCGCCTATGGAGCGTCGTGCCGGCAGACATCGCGCGCAGATGTTATTCAGCGCAGTGGAACGTCGCGATTTGCATGCGTGGCTGAACGTGTGGCGTGCGGCCGCTGCAGAAGCGCCCGGCGCGCGCCAGGTGCGCTGGTCATTGGATGTGGATCCCGTGGATTTGTATTGATGTAGAATAAAAAGTGTTCCGGTGTTTGATCGGTGTTGGACGTAAATTTGATTTATTTCGTACCGAAGCGTAGCAAATTATTGTCGGGATATTGGTTCATGAGGCCGACGTCCCAAGAATGGCCTGTTTGACTATTGTGGCTTAAGGTAAATGCATTAAAGTACCTACGATAGTAAAGGTAAGAAGGTAAGCGGTTTGCAGATGCTTGAATATTCTATTAATATCAATATGTTGTAGGATTTAATCCGTGTTATACATCTACAGCGGCGACGTGCCGGCACTGGATAAGAGGTTGCGTAAAGCGCTGGGCGCGGGCCACATCGTGTTGCCCATACCTGCGCGTCCGTCCGCGACCCGTGATGCGACGGTGATGGCCGCCTGTTTGCGTGATCAGGGCCTATGCGCCCGCGTCCCCAGCGCGCGTGATTATCGTGACCCGGAGCGCCTACGCAGGGCGGTCATGAATTCTCAAGCGGTATTTTTACTGGGTGGTAATACCTACGCCTTTTTG
Source organism: Gammaproteobacteria bacterium (assembly GCA_919902765.1). Lineage (GTDB taxonomy): Bacteria > Pseudomonadota > Gammaproteobacteria > S012-40 > S012-40 > CAKKRP01. The sequence goes on from CAKKRP010000051.1 coordinate 3,489, forward strand.
AATTATGCGCGTGCCGTTGGCCTGTTTGAATTACTAGCGGATTTTGAGGCCCAAGGCGGTATTGTCGCGTCTGAATCGGCGGGTAGCATAGTGCTTTCCCCCACCATCGCGACGGCGGCGATCCCGACGTTTGATGCAGACGAGCCGTCAGAGGATTGCCGCGATTATCTCGGGATGGGGCGCATACCTTTTCATATCAGTCCGCACTATGATCCACACAGGCCATCGGCGGCCAAAGATATGTTGGAACTACGCACGTTGGCGCATGCGACGCGCACACCAGTGCTGGTATTGCGTGATCGCGAAGGCGTGGTGATGGAGGACGAGCGCATTACACATGTGGTCGGTCAACCGCTGTGGTTGTCGCCGGACGACGCGCCATCGGCAAGGGTCGTCTTGCCGGAGTGGGCCGTGCGGCCTATGCGCCTGACGGCGGCGCACGCGGTGGTGTAGCGTCGCGGCGGACGTTCCGCTTATGCAATAAATAACGCGTAAGATGATAATTTTGTAGTCACTCTTAGCCGTCTATTGGGGCAATTGACGGTCCGCTGTTTATAACAGAAATTTTCGGGCTATGCTCTCGGTTGGGAAATTTAACACGGTCTTCTTGCGTTGCGCCGTCCTTGCATTCGCCGCGCATTTGGGTGTGGCGGTGATCGAAATAATGATCCAGTTCCATGTATCCCGCATGGCAATAGCCGGTTTCAATTAACTTCGCCTCTAGCATTTGTGCAAATTGTTCGCGCATAGGATTTTTGATGAAATGAGCCGGTTTTGGATTGCGGCCACTGTATTTTACGTGCCCGCCCTTGCCGTTTTTATTTCTGCGCATACTTCCGGCGCGCCTCTCATTGTCACCCTCTGGATCTTGGCCGGCGACGCTTACCACCACACTATAATTGAAAAATTTCACGCCATTGGGCTTTATGGCGGTGGCGAATGTATCTTTAACAGGCATGGGTTTTTCCTGCATACTTGCGCAGGCCAACAAGCTTATCGAACCCAAAAATAACAATATGCGATTTTGGTATCTCATGCCTTAACTCTCGAGTGTCTAGTACTGGGATGGTTAAATCTCAGGAATTTTCTAATTCAGTAGCAATTCTGTTGCCACGCTGGGCGGGGGATGATGGGGGCTGATGCGACGCCAGCCGGCGCTACCGCTACCTACGCAATCGTCGAAGATCGTTCTATTGCGGCAATTATTCTGCTAGCAACCAATTTTTCATGTGCGCAAGGTTTTGCCATGCGAGCGGCAAGCGTCAGGTAAGAAGCCAATAGCGCTTTTGTTAAAAGCGGTTTGGCGTTAATATTAGGCTTAGCGCTACGATTAATACAAATAACCAATGCGGTATCACTTGGTCGCCTCAATTTCGGCTCTGAATGGGTGGTGGAAATTCTAAATATTTCAGAAAGATGTCAGGATTGGGGGAGCTATGAAGACGTGGAGTTGCGCGGTTTGGATGATCGCGGTGCTGACCGGTGCAATCGTCGCTTGCGCGCAAGCAGGCGCGCAGCGCGATTCGATTTCCATAGATAAATTTCAATCCCCAGAGCCCCCGGCGACGTTACCTGTTGTATCGCCCGCCGCACAGCAGGTATTACGCGCGTTGCAAGGCCACGCCGCCGCCTACGGATTGTCAGATCCGCATGCGCAGTTAAAACTCGTTGATGAACAAACGGATACGCAAGGGCGCAAACATCTACGCTTTATGCAAATTCAAGAGGGTGTGCCGGTGTGGGGCGGGCAATTGCTCGTCCAGATGGAGACTGATGGGTCGCTGGAGTTTACCAACAACGCTCTTGTCCGTCTAAGCAAACAAATAAGTGTCCATCCTCGCCTCACACCGCCGGAGGCCCATGCCGCCGCGCAACGAATTATCGGTGAGGGCTGGCAAGCGGACACTGCGGAATTGTTCATCTATGCCGTTGGTGACGATGTACGTTTGATTTACAACATTGCGCTGACGCAAGGGTTTTACAAAGAAATTTATTTTATCGACGCGCAAACCGGCGTATTGGTCAAACGATTTGCGGGTATCCAGAGTACCCGATAACGACAACGAAAGAAGTTTGGAGGAGTGTTTATATGATAAAACCGCGTATTTTCAACAAATATCGTGTGGCGTTAATTTCCGCCTGGGTGGCACTAGGGGTCATTACAGTTGCGGACGCTACGACCGCTCCGTCGGCGTTTTCAGCACGCACGCCCATGGTAGTCACGGGGTTGACGGCGCCCGCAGGCGCCACCTTCACTCCAACGCCGCGTAGCGAGGAGTTGCATCCTCGAAAATCTTTTGTCACTAGCGCTGTATTGCAAAAACCCGGGGCGTCTGGGATCGCACAGCAAATGTCCGCGCTGGTATCTGCGCAAGAGCAGCCGCAACCGTTGATTTCTAATAAACAACAGGCGCAAATGCAGGATTTGCTCGCACAACAAGGCGGTCAATTCAAGATACATTTTGATCATCGCAACGGCACGCCAAGCTATTTGGAAGGGCGTTTCGCAGCAGCCGCAGGTGCAAAGGCAAAAGGCCGCGCGGGCGGGCGGGACACGGTGCGCGCCTTTCTTGGTACACATCGGGCGTTATTCAAACTGAAAAATCCAGATGCCGAACTCAAACTCGTACGCGAGGAAACTGATTCCGGCAAGCGCACCCACTTGATATATCAACAGACTTATCAAGGCGTGCCAGTGTGGGGTAAGCAATTGCTCGCACATTTGGAGGCTGACAACACCTTGTATTTGGTCAACGGTCGCTATTTACCGTCACCGGCGCTGCTAAACACTACGCCAAAATTGGATGCAGCGAGTGCGCTGGCGGTAGTTACACAGGCGTTAAACGCGCCCAACGCCGAGGTGTTGGAAAGTGAATTAGTAATCTATCCCGGCGCAGACGGCCAACAAACCTTGGCTTATCGTATTGATGTCCGCCCCTCGATTTTAGATCGTTGGGTATATTTCGTCGATGCGATGACCGGCACGGTGGTGCATACGATACACAATATCCATGCAGCCGGATCGACAGTTGACGGAGGCGGCACAGATTCGCACAAGAACGCGGTGACGTTCAAAGTGTGGTCCGAGAATAACAAATTTTACATGGTAGATCCCACGTACCCGTCCGCGACCGTGCCCGCAGATCCTCTGCAAAGCCCAAGTCCATCGGGCGACACCTATGTGCTTGACGCGAAAAATGGCGATGGCAAAAGTTTGAGTTTTATCACCAGTAACAGCGCAACCAGTGGTTGGGATGAAGCGGCCGTGAATGCGATGCACAACACCCGCGTGGTATACGATTATTATAAGACCACCCATAGCCGTGACAGTATCGACGGTGAAGGAAAAAATCTATTGGTGATGATCCACACGGGATCAAAAATGAATAATGCATTTTGGACCGGCACTTTTATGGTATACGGTGACGGCGATGATGCCTTTTTGTCGCAAACGACCAAGTGTTTAGATGTGGCGGGCCACGAAATGACGCATGGCGTGATCCAGTCCACCGCAGGGTTGATTTACGAAAACCAAAGTGGCGCCTTGAACGAATCCTTCGCCGACGTGTTTGGTGCGATGGTCGATCGCAGTAATTGGACTATGGGCGAAGATTGTACCGCAGCGGCTCCGCATTATTTGCGTAGTTTGCAAGATCCTCACTTGGGTGTTGATTCACAGCCCGCCAAGATGAGCGAATATAAAAATTTGCCAGCGACGGAGGCCGGTGACAATGGCGGCGTACACGCCAACAGCGGCATCCCTAATCATGCAGCGTACTTGACGTGGCAAAATTTGGGTGGCGACGAGATCGCCAAACAAAAGTTGGAGAAAATCTATTACGCAGCACTAACGCTATATCTCGCGCCTTCTTCGTTATTTGTCGATGCGCGACGGGCATTGTCTAAAGCGGCGCAAACTATTTATGGTGTGGTTGCAGCCAAGGCGGTGGACGATGCGTGGGACAGTGTGGAAGTGACCAGCGCAACGGTGGCGACGCCTAACAAAATCGGACCCACGGCCGCTGATCCGGTGACTGGCCCGGACATCATGTTGTTTTTGTCGCCGACTTCAGTGGCGGGCGGGCAAAAATATGAGTTGTACATGCAGCACATGACCAACCCCGCAAGCTTTGATGGACCGCTAAATGCGGGTGATAAATATTTGGCGTACACCCGGCCGGTCGCATATACCGGGCAAAATGGCACAGTGGTGTTTTTTGTTGGCGAGGATCACAACCTCTATGCCAATGCCGTGGGTGGCGTACCACAGCTAGTGAATAATTCCGGGAAAATCGCGAGCATTGCGTTGGCGCCTAACGGGCACTATTTTGCGTATACCACGACCGATGCCGCTGATAAGAATATTCATGTAGTGGATTTGAACAGCGCCACAGAAACAGAGCAAGCATGGCCGTTGGCGCCACCCAATTATCAACAAGGGCAGGTAACAGTCGCCAATACCATTTACTATGCGGATGCAATGTCGTTCGATTATACCGGCAGGACACTGGTGTTCGACGCGTTGAATTGTGTCTCCACCCCACAAAGCGTGTGTACGGCCGATCAGACGGGTGGATACCAGTTTTGGTCTATAGGGCTTATGGATATCGCCACCGGCGAACAATTTTATCCGTTCCCCAGTCAAGACCCCGCGATAGATATCGGCAACCCTGCATTTGCGGCGAATAATTCGTATATCATCGCCTTCGACGTGATTAATTATACCGACCCCAACGCGCCATTTAGCCGAGTATTGTCGGCGAATTTAGATAAAAATACTGCGGCGGAAATTATCAGTTATAGCGGCGTCGCGCAGTCCGGAGTGGCCAGTTTCTGGGGCGACGATACGGCGGTGACCGTACAGTACCCAAGTACCAATGGAAATACCGCAGTGGGCATTCCGCTGAACGCCGATGGTAGCGGCGATGTGGCGCGCGCCATTACCCTTAACGATTATATTTCGGAATTGCCCGCGATGCATCGTCAAGGGGTGCGTACCGCAAGCGGTGGGCTGCAAAGCAGCGCCGCGATGTTGGATTTCGGCAGTGTGACGGTAGGCGTGAGCAAGGATGTGACGCTCAGTTTGAGCAATACTAGTGATAGGGATATCACGATCAGTGGCATTGCGATCTCGAGCATCGGATTCACTCACAATGCAACCAACACCTTATTGCCGCGCGGGTCTTCACTCGATATACGTGTGACCTACACGCCTGTTGACGCGCAACCCATCGTGGGTACATTGGCTATCAACACCGATAGCGCCCCCGCAAAAATGGAAATATCTTTGGTCGCTAACGGTGGCGGCAAGGCTGCTGCGCCGCCAAATACTAATAGTGAGAGTAAAGGGCTGTTCGGTTGCACACTGGGCACGGGTGCGAACGATCCGATGTTCCCGATGCTGCTATTGTCGGCGATGGTTGCCTTGTGGCGGCGTAGTCAAAAATCAGTGCGACGCTAGTTGCTAGATATTCAAAAACAATTCGCAATCGAGTTCGTCGCGAGATTGAAAAGACGGGCGAGCGCCTCGCCCGTCAATTAAATAGCGCTCAAGCGAAATAATTAGTCGTCCCTGAAAATCACCAACATACTGTAGTCAAGCGTGTCCGCAGTGTCACGGTGTCACCGGCGTGTACGTGACGCCACAGCTTCGATCCGCCGACATGACTATGGTTGTCGACGTGCCCGTTGCCCCGGCGCAGTCGCCGGTCCAGGCGACGGTGTAACCAGTGCCGGTGTTGCTGGTGCGCGCGACGCTCAGCACCGCCGTGAAGCCAGACGAATAATTGAATGAGCATTGGCTTTGCGGGAAGCCTTGTATATCCCAACCGCAACTCAGAAATCCGTCGTCACTCGTGATGAGGCCGTTCGCGCCCTGGGGTTCTGTCAAGTTTAGCGACTTGCTTCCAGAGCCCGGTATCGGCTGAAATTTCGCAACGCAACTCTGGTCCTTGTCTAAGGCGAAGGTGATGGACGCATTGGTGGCGGCTCCCGCGAGTGTGCATCGACCGGCCCACTCGACAAACTCGGCGCCACTGTTAGGAATGGCGGTCAAGGTCACTGGTGTGCCGCCTGAAAAGGTGGCGTCGCAACTGACGGTGTAGTAGGGGTGTTGTGGTCCGCCGCAGTCGATGCCGCCGGGTCCTGTTACCTTGCCGAATTTATAATTCGCCGAATTAGTGATGTAGTCGCCGATGCTCAACTTGAAATTTAATTTCCATAGCGCCGAATCCCGATAGGCGCCGCTGTAACCGCGCGCGAGTACGGCCTCGACATCGCCCTCTGCCGCCAGCATGCGCCAGAAATGATCGGCGTTGGCCGCACCGGTCAGGGCCGCCGCTTCCACCGACATCTGGGCACCGTTACTCTGGGCCGGGGGGGTTCCTAGTGCGGATAAATCGGGCAATTTTACTGCAAAAGAGCAATCCGGATCGGCGCTCGTGCCATCGCACGACGCGGGTTTCACCGCGAGTCCGCTATATAAATACCAGGCCCGGATGTCTGTCGCGCCGCTGGTCGGTAACACATTCCCCGGCACCGCCCCGGTAGGCGACCAGATGATACTGGCGCGCGCCGCGATCAAGGGTCGTACCTCGGTACCCTTGAGTGTGAAATGTAGGGCTCCTGCGTCGTAAGACAGCGCCTCTATAGTCGCGTTGGCGGTGGGGAGAGTTTGAGGCGCTACTGGAAGCGTTGGGCCGTTGATCCACAGCGCCCCACGTTTTTCCGCGCTTGAGCGTTCCTGGAAATAGTTGGTGACTTGTTGCGTCCCGCTTCCCACTGCAACAGCGCCTTGCAGCGAGAAACCCCCAGCGCCGGTAACCGCGCCGGAACTGCCGCCGATGATTCCGCTGCTAAATGCAAATGCGCAGGTGGGTCTGGTCTCCCAGGCATAAAGCGGAAACGTCACGCCCTTGCGTAAGGCCAACACGCGGCGCAGGCCCAACGCACCGCTGGTGGGCATAGTGCCAGGTATGACGCTGGTTGATACCGATGCAGGCACGGTCGCGCCGTTTGCAGGGACGGCAAAGTCTGCATAGGGGCGACAGCCAAGCAAGGTACCCATTTCGTCGTCCAGCACCCCCGCGAGCAAGGTGACTAGGCCGTCGTCCTGGATGTCGTGATCGGTAATGGGCACGTTGGCGAACGCAGTAGCATTTGGTCGGGCCATAGTGGCGTCGCCGATGCAGTCACCAGGCAAACAGGCATAGGCGCGCTCGGTGGAATTCAGCGCGGGTGACAGCGCGACATTGACCGTCGCCAGCACAGCCGCAGGCTCCAGCGGGAGCCGGTCGAGACGCACCCGGGCAGTAGTGCCCTCAGGGAGGCCGAGCAGGGTATAGGCGCGTGTCGGGCCGCCACTGGCGGGTGGTATGCGGACGATGGAGAGTGTCGTCGGTCCCGCGAGGACGCCGAAGTCGGTGCGACCGGCGGCGTCGGTGATTTTGCTATCAATATAGACCCCGGTCGTCGCATCATTGTGCAACACCTCTATACCCGCGACACCGATTAAGGTGCCTGTTACATCGCGCCGCAAGATTTCCAAAATCGTGGGCGATTGCGCAGACGCGGCGGGCGTAGGTGTCGAACCCCCGCCCCCGCAGGCGGAGATTAGCAGCATGAAACCAAAACTTAAATGACGGAAGTCGCTGCTGATTTTAAACATAATATTCTCCTCGGATCTTAGTCGCGCGCCGGGTCACGGAGGTCTGGACGGGGGAGATGCCCGGCGTTCGAATGCGCCTGCAAATTCGATCTTCCCGGCACACCCGCCTATCTCATTAAAATATCTTCATCACTGGGCGCAGTTTTGTCATGGGAATGGCGATTTCTTGGTTATTACTCTACGCCAACAACTATTTTTTCACCATCAACCAGATGTCTAGCGTTATACTGAAAGCACTAATCCATAGGGCTTAGTCTGTGATAATTGAGGCGAGGTCGTTATGACAAAAATGCTTATCGCTGACGATCACGCGGTGGTGCGCGATGGCATACGCGCGCAACTGCACAAGCTGGATAAACAAATAACAACGATTGATGCGCGTAATTGGTTGGAAGCCCTGGATGCCGCAGTAAAGCACCCGGAACTTGAACTGGCGATGGTGGATTTACGCATGCCTGGGGGTGAGGGATGCGCGTCTCTTGCGCAATTATTGCGTATCAATCCTGGCTTGCCGGTGTTAGTGCTGTCGGCCTCCGAGGACGTATCCGACATGCGTGAGTCGTTACGTCTCGGTGCTATGGGCTATGCAACCAAGGGCGAATCATCGACCGTACTCATGAATGCAATACGCTTGGTGCTTGAGGGTGGTGTTTACATACCGCCCGCACTAGTGGGGCGCGGGCATGACGCACAATCGGCATCGCCATTGATCGACCCTACCTGCGGGCTCACGGCGCGCCAACTCGACGTGCTGCGCTTAATCGCGGAAGGCAAATCGAATAAAGAAATCGCGCAAATTCTACAGCTCGCGCGCGCCACGGTGAAAGTACACCTCGCGGCGATTTTTCGCGCGTTAAATGTGGAAAACCGTACCCAGGCCGCGATTATCGCCGAACGTTTTGGCGTGCATCGTTCTGCGGCGGCTGACTGACACTCACTATTTTAATCGCCCTCTAACCGATTGCGCCGCGTTGCGCGCAAATATGCGCGCAAGCGTCCAGGAATGGTCTGGGATACGTCATTTTGCGGCGCTCACGATAATAGGATTTTCGACTAAGCGGATTTTTCGTTGAGACATTCTTCAAAAAATTCTTACCGCGATTGCGCCAAAAATGCGCCCGGCTGCGCAATGCGCCACACAAAAACAAAATGATATCCAATGCCGAATAATACGGCGATATGAAACAATTCATGCGGGCCGAGCATGCCCGGTATCAGGTCGGGCGTGCCTGAAAATTCCATGATCGCGCCTAGCGTATAGGCCAGCGCGCCATAGACCAGTGGCTTGATGCAGGCGTACCCGTGGCACCGGATTAGCCGAATGCCGGAGATGGCGCCGAACCAGCCCAGGCCCAAATAGAGCGACAAGCCTAACCACTCGGCAATCTCGTTAAAGAAAATTGTTTTGAGGGTGATGCTTGTGATGGCGATGCTCCAAATCACTGCCAACATGCCCCAGCGCCACCAACCGCTGAACAAAATCATATGCACCGGGGTGAACGTCCCGGCGATGAGCAGGAAAATCCCAGCGTGATCTAACCTTTGCAACACCATGCGCCCGCTACCGCCAGGTTGCAGCAGATGAAACACGCCGCTCATCGAGAGCAGAAAAACGGCGGAGAAAATATAGACAATCAGCGCGATCACGCGCCCGGCGTTACCCCGGCCGTTGATAATCAGTCTGATTCCCAACGCCAGCATCACTCCGGCAGCCAATAGGTGTGAGAGCGAGCTGAACGGCTCGCTAAAACCGGGAATAGAAAAAATCGGTTGTGGGTTCATCGTTTTGATAATAGCAGACTATATATTTTTTTATAGGCACTTATTTCGCTTTGGATTTGAGCTTTCCAAGATCTTTGCGGGTGTTCAAGAAAACAGGCCCATTCCTGCAAAATCTATCGACCAGATAATCTTGGGCTCTAACCCCTCTCAATCCCCCCTTGGTCAATAGGGGGACAGTAGCGTTTGTAGTGGTCGCGCATTTCTAGACACATCCATGAAAATATTGTGGTCATATGCCCTCCTCTGAAAAGGGGGGTATGCAGACAATAAACCATGCGCAATAAACAGTATATTTTAATAATTCGCCATAAAAACAACTTGCTGCGCGCCCAAGCCCATTAGAAATACTTTGCATACCACAAGTGAATAAAAAATATTTGTTGACGTACAAAATATTTTTTTTAAACTATGTCATCCCTCCCATTGGGGATATATCGGGTCGGCGGTGTGTGCGCCGAGGGCGAGTTTTAACGGCAGTGTTGGAGTTTAAAATGCTAAAACAGGTGTTATTGGTGGTGGGTGCTCTGAGTTTTATTCCTGCTCAGGCTGAGGAAAAGGCCGCGCACAATCATGGCGGTATGCACTGGGATTACACAGGTGAAATGGCGCCAGAACATTGGGGCGGGGCCTGTCAATCAGGTAAATCACAATCCCCCATTAATATTATTGGTGGCGCGCAGGCCAATCTAAAGCCCATAGAATTTAGTTACAAGTCCGCTGAAAACGCTGAAATCGTTAACAATGGGCACACAATACAAGTGAATTATCCGGCGGGCAGCTATGCCGTGATGAATGGCAAAAAATACAATCTGCTGCAATTTCATTTTCATACGCCCAGCGAAGAGGCGATTAAAGGCAAGCGTTCCGATATGGTCGCCCACTTAGTTCACAAGGCCGACGACGGCGAACTGGCCGTGGTGGGCGTGTTGTTCAACAAAGGTGCAAAAGAGACCGCGACCCTGAATTCCATCTGGGGTGGCATGCCCAAGGCGGAGGGTAAAGGGAGTGCCAAAAATGCGATCAATGTGGCCGATTTGTTGCCGCGCGACCAGCGTTACTTTCGTTTTGCCGGGTCGTTGACCACACCTCCTTGCACAGAAGGCGTGCAATGGCATGTGTTGCAGGCGCAGCAAGAAATATCACCACAGCAATTGAGCGCGTTTGCGGCCATATTTCCAATGAATGCGCGTCCGTTGCAGCCCTTGAATGAGCGTTTGGTCGAGGCCAACTAAAAATTCGCGGGTTCGCATTTTCTCTATTTTACAGTGTGGTTTGTCCTAGTCCGTACTTGTTGCCCTACAAGTGCGGGCTTTTTTTCTCTAGTCCTGCGCTGGGTTTGTCGATATAGTGAAAGAATGACCATGGCTAGGAGGCCGTATGGGTACCAAACCCCCAGAGATTAAGCAAGATAATATGTATCAGTTGTTGCGCGAAGGCAAGGTCAGCGAGTTTAATAAACTGCGGGCGGCCGGCAAAAAAAGCGATTTGACGGGCGCCGATTTTCGCGGGCTGGATTTGCGCGGCTTAGATGCGGCGAATCTGGATGTCAGTAATGCGTATTTTCGGCAAGCGGATCTGCGTGGAATTGATTTCAGTCAAACCAATTTAAATGGCGCGAGCATCAATAGCTGCAAAATCTCCGGCTGTTTGTTTCCAATCGAACTGACTGCGGAAGAAATTGAGTTGTCACTGATACATGGTACGCGTATGCGATACAAAAAATAGGTGCGAAAGCGCTGTCTGTGTAGGTCGCATTTAAATTTCCTGAAATTCATTCTAGATGTACGTTGCAAGTCATTGTACGCTGCAACGGCAGCACGTGTTTCTGTCGAAGACCTTGACAGCGGAAACGGCCCTATGCTTTAATGAAAGTAACTCATGATTTTTATGTGGGCAAAAAAACGGACTTTACCTTGGGTGGGATTAAGAAGCGTGTGAGTGAAGGATGCCAGAAATCAATCATTGCGATCTTGCGGGATTATTGGCGGCAGAATCTCTCAAGGACATCGAAGAAAAAGCGTCTCATTTAGTAAATGCACTAGGCTATGATGTTTTCGTAGCGGGTGTGCAGCGTGCTGGACGAATTCATGTTGTGAGTACTTACTCGCAGACCTGGCGGGCAATCTATGACGAACAAAATTTAATGGACAAAGATCCCACCGTCCTACACGCACGCCGTTCTACCCTGCCTTTGGTTTGGCACCCCGAACTTTTTCTACAAAAAGACGCGGCGTCGTTGTTAGAGCAGTCGCGCTGCTATGGAATTTCCAGTGGACTCTCCATACCCGTACATGGCTCTAACGGTAGCGCTGCAATGACCAGCTTTGCCTCGGGCAGGGAATTTGGTGATGAACAGAAGCGTCATGTGCAAGAAAATTTACCTGCCTCTATGTTACTTTCGACGTATCTATTTGAGGCTATCCAGCGCGTCGGTTCAACAATCACAGGTGAAACCGGTGCCGAGGCGTCGGCAGGTGAAACCGAAATATATTTAACTCCAAAAGAAACTGAATGTCTAAAATGGTCTGCAGCGGGTAAAAGTTCTTGGGAAATCGGTACAATCATGTCATGTACAGAACGCACAATTAATTTTCATTTTGGGAATATTATAAAAAAATTAGGCGTTTCCAACCGGCGCATGGCCGTCGCGAAGGCCATCGCTACAAAGTTAGTCAGCATCTAAGTTCCTTCAGATCAATTAACCTAGAAACGGCATCCAATCGCTGTTTCTAGGATTAAAGATTTTGCCTAGTGCGTTTGACATAGTGCGGGCTGAATATCACCCATGCATGATAGCGGCGGTGTTTAAGCGTGAATTTCGACCAAATTCTGCTTGGTTAAGTTCGATCCGGGTCTGCGCGGCCAAAAATAGGGCCGCATGTGTCACGTCGTCTATTTCTATGCTCAGCGCAACTGCACGCTCTACTCCAATTTGCCGCAGTTTACCTAAACGGGCGACGCTAACGCCCAAACGGCGCAACATTCTTTCCAGTGCCACATTAGTTACCGTAACGTAGCGACGAATATTGTTCTGTACTGCGAACGTGTATGCCGCCTGCATCATCAAAAAAGGAACCATGCTGGTATATCCGGCAACATGTTCTCTGCTGTTGGATTCGGTAGCAAAACGAGATAGCTCCCAGATGTCATTTGATCCGGGCGCGCAGCTTCCATCCAATAATTCAGGAAAGGTATCACGCAACATGTTGGGTCCCGTGGTTGGCAACATACGCCAGGAGCCAATGACGTTTTTCCCGCCGTCACGTACCAATAAATAGACTGGGTTTAATAAATCATAGGAGTCGAGTTCCTGCTCATTTTCGCCGCATACTTCCCAGTTAAGTCGCTGGCGAAATACACGGTAACGCAGGTGATGCATGTTTTGTAAATCTTCTTGAGCCAGCCCGTCATATTCGCGATGTGCAATGATTACGTTCATGCTAACAGCCTCCGTTGATTCGTTTAAGTTACTTTTTTAACTTGGGACGAGAGATATGTTACTCATAATGGCCGTCGGGCCATACTGTCAGATCTGTCAGGACAGGATATCTATCCCGCTGACGGTAAGTGGTATATTCACGCCGGAAGGGCGTATCACTTCAATTCTCGCTTGCGGTCGGGCGGAGCACATCACCGTCGCGAAATTTGGCCAGCTTTTTAGATAATGCAACGAATGCCCACCTAATGATTTTCGTTTGCCTGATACCAATTCTATGCTGAGCGCAAATTTAGAGAAAAGCGGTAACAATTGTTCCCAACCGTCTCCAATACCGATGCCTAACATTTTGGCGAAGGCCTCCCTTTCACTCCACGCCAACGCAAATACCTGACTGCGCATTCGTGCGTCCATGTTATGATATTGAACGATCGCGCCGGGGCCTAATATGCGTTCCGCCAATTCATCGTATGATCGCGAGCGTATTTTTTCAATATCTATGCCTATCGTAGTATCCTGTGCAATCGCGATGACTGCGTATCCATGAGAGTGGGACAGGCTGAATTCCACTCCACCACTATTAACAAGTATCGGTTTTCCCCGCGATCCATATTCAAATACGAGTTTGGCGGGGTCTTGGTGGGCGTATTCTGCGAGTACGTATCGCAGCGCGCTGCGCGTTTGTCCCCATTTGGCGCCTGCAATTAGATTGCTAATGCGAGCGAGCCGAATCTTTTCATCGTGATCCAGTAAAGTATCTTTTAATCCTTCAAATGAAGACAACACATTTGGAGATAACAGCCAAACATGGGCATTGTCGTTTAAAAGGCAAGGGACTCTGCCCACAATCGCGCAATCGCTACGTTCGGAAAAATTCATACATGTTATGCCTTTTTGTAATGCCGAACTATTCATGATTTCATATCCAATAGTTGCATCCGCTTGCGGTCTAGAAAAACCATCGCGCATTGAACTGAACCCCTACGCGTTCCGGTGATGCCCCGTATTGGCTGTATTTGTCGCCAAAACGCAACCATGTCTCCACCCAATATTCCCACGTCGTAGCCACATGTTGTGTCCAACGCGCATTCAAGATGCCACTGCCGTCGCGCGTAGCCATAAGGGAAGGTTGAATATCAATATCATGCACTACTGACATACTCATTCTTAAAAAAATGTGCGTGCCGTGCGCGATCCGTAGTGATTCCATGTCGTATCCCAGATTAATTCCGCGCGCCGATTGGTTGGTTAAATTGTCGTGAAACTTCACGACGTTTTTCCATATCTGAAATTGATCTGAATTCATCCCCCTGTTATCACGCCACAATTCCATGACCCACGTCGTGTTTGCCTCCGTCGTAAACGTCGCACCTGCCAGCCCTCGGGCGCGAATTTGGCCGTCGTGCGCCAACCAAGGTTGGACGGGGCTCTGGTATATATAAACATCTGCTGCGCCGAGTTGATCGCCTCTATTCAGATAGACGTTTTTATGTACGGGATAGGGATTGCCACGGTTCGCAAATCCTGCGACATAAAATGACCATGCCGCCGTTGGCACATAACTTAGCGCGACGCCCCCACCGGGATTCCCGGCCTCTATATATTGAAGAACGGCTGTGGCGGTTAATTGATCAATACTTTTACGTCCGGTGGCGACCCATTGACGAAATCCGCGATTGAATCCCGGGTTAGTTCCACCGTATTCATATGAGTAGGAAGAAATAGTGTCATCCGAATAAATAAGGCGATACGCGGACAGCGCGTTCGCATAGGTTATATTAACCATCGGGAACCCTACGAATTTACCGGCACGATCTTCAAAATCACTTCCACGTATGCCATCTTCTAAGATGTCAATCGCGTGAAAAGATTGCCCGTCATCTAACGTCAGGTTGAGTCGCCCGATCGTAAAGGATGTTTGATCCGAAAAAATATATTTCCAAGACACTTGCGGGATATCCGCCGCAAATTTATTGGCCTCGTCTGCGGTGTTTTGCCGCTTCGTGGGAATATATTTTCTTTCAGCCGTTAGACGCGTGCGTAGCCATAGAGAGCTGTAACGCATATCGATAGCCCCTGCCAATTCCGCTGTCTGTACGGGCACGCCCGCGCCATTGTCAGCGTTGAGTGCATGGTTGATCTCGCGTTGCGCGAATTGACCATATACGAACCCTGAAAATAATGGAGCCACGGGCGATTCTACGTCTTGCATTTCTTCGGCACCAGCGGTGTGGGCAATCGTCAGCGAGACACAGATAATGACTGCTGCGCTCATCTTGTTCAGGTCGTAAACGCGGCAATTCACCGCCATTCTCCCAACGACTCTAGCGCGTATAATTGTTTGCTGAGTGCCTTTGGAACTGTCTGTTCAAGTACCATCTCAGTGCGATTGTCGGGCCGAATGAGGTCTTTGAACACCATACGTTTGATACCCAATCGATCGTTAATTGTCACCGGTTTATCGAATGTCACCGATTTGAAACTTTTGCCGCTTTTCAAGAAAAAGGTTGCTTCCAACGGCCGTGCATCGACGCGTGATACCGCCAGTTGGATGTGGGGATAAACCGCCATATCGGATTTCGCAGTGAGTTCCAATAACCACGCGGCTTCACCCGCCAACTCGATTTCGGGATGCGCGCTGTACTCCGCAGTGTAGTCATCCTGCCAGCGCATGCGGCCGATATCGCCGACCGATGCCTCGCCCAATAGACGCTGCATCGGTGTAATCCGCACGGTACGCGTACTGCGCGGAAGTTTTATCCATAATCCTTCGTTAGTCATCAACATGTGTTGGCCAGCATCCGCGCCTTCCATAACGCGAATCAACGATTTATCCGAGCCTTGGACGGCAACCTTAAAATGACTTTCACGTTCAGATTTATCACCGTGAAACTGCACCAGGCGGACATCCATAATGGCGGCGGAATATAACTGACGAAAATCATCTGCGCGTTTAACCAATGTCTGTGCGTCAGGTGGTGCAGCATGCACCGTACTTATTGCGAACGCCGTGATCACTAAAGCACTGCAGATTCGCTTTGGATTAGGCAATGTGCGCATATCAAAATCTCCAAAAGTTAGTTGTGATTCAACTGTTCAAGGATAGTCATACGTCTTGAAGATATCAGTGAAAGCGCTGCGGCAAGTACACCAACAATGACCATTCCCAAAAGCGTCAATCCATAGGCCGTAGGTTCTATAAATATCAATAGCGGGTAGGAGGTGGTGCGCCCGGGCGGTGGCGGCATTTCAATTCCGGAAAAATTGATGGCCAATGCCAAAACGATTGCGAGTAATAGTCCTGAAATGCCCCCAATCATGCCCACAATGCCGCCTTCCAGGAGAAAGTTTTGGCGAATACGCAGCGCTGGAATACCGAAGGCACGCAACGTTCCTTGTTCCCTTATGCGTTCAAACAGGCTCATCAGCATCGCGTTGGATACCGACAACAACACTACGATGAGAATAATTGCGCCAAGTACGCCGAAAATATTGCTGTATAAGGTGACCACTTGTTGATAAAACGGTGCCAGGTCTATCCAACGTTTTATCTCCAAGTCAGTCAGCCGCGCGTGCAGGCCTTGCGCAACGGCGTCTGTACGCGCGGTGTCATTGAGCACCACAACGACGCGCGATATGCGCTGCGTATCCAATAAACTTTGTGAAGTGGCCAGCGGCATCATGATCGCACGCCGGTCTAATTCGGGAATTCCGGTGCGATATATGCCAGATACGATAAGATCAATGGCATTTAGCACACCTTTTTCCGTGGTTGCTAGCACGGTCACGCGGTCGCCGGCTTTGACACCCAGTGCCCGGGCCAAATCAACCGCGATTATGACTTTGTTTTGATCGGCTTCACTGCTGACTGGCAGGCTATCGCCATCTACTATGGCGGCAAACACACCGGAGAGGCGAGTTTCCTGTTCCGGTTCTACACCGCTTCCAACAACCGCCAGTGTACGATCACCTGCGGCGATGAGTCCCTCGAATAAAACGCGTTGCATACTAAAGCGCACGCCAGGAAGGGCGGCGGCGTTCGTCATCGCGGCGCTCGCTTGTTGCTGGCTCAATCCGTTGTCCATGGGTGTTTTTTCGAAGCCGGCAAACTGCCCTTTTGCACCGATTTGAATGTGACCCAGTTGCCCCGCAATCGTTGCTTCACGTAGACCGTGAAAAGAGGCACTCACAAAACCTGTGGCAGATAAGATCGCCGCCGTGCCCGCTGAGAAAATTAGAACCGAAAGCAGGGTGCGACGCTTATTACGCAACACATTGCGATAGGCAAACGCTAACCATTTCATGAATACAAAACTCCGTCGCTCAATGTATATACCATGCGCGCACGTTTGATGACGCGCGGATCGTGTGTAGCTACCACAAAAGTGGTGCCGAGATCGTCCGTAAGCTTTACCATGAGATCGATCAAATCCTCGGTAGTGGTACCGTCAAGATTTGCGGTAGGTTCGTCCGCCAACACCAATAGCGGCTTGCGCACCAATGCGCGCGCGACTGCGACGCGTTGTTGTTGCCCGCCGGACAATTGGTTAGGGCGGTTATTTACTCGTTCCGCCAAGCCCACGGCATGGAGGACTTCTAATGCACGCTGCCTACGTTCACGCGCGGAGATAGGTGAGGGATACAATGGCAGCTCGACGTTTTCTACAGCGGATAACACCGGTACTAGATTAAAATTCTGAAAAATAAATCCAAGATGTTCACGCCGTAATTTTTCGAGCTCACGCTCATCGTTCAAGGCCACCGCGTTGCCAGCGAGCGTTATTTCACCCGCTGCGGGTGGATCCAACAGACCGAGTACATTTAACAGTGAACTTTTACCGCTCCCTGACGGGCCGCAGATAGCGATAAAATCTCCGGCTGCAACGTCGATATTTACGTTATTGAGCGCCTGTACCCGTGTGTCGCCGCGTTGATGGGTTTTATATAAACCGCGACCAGATATCGCTGTTGAAGTCGCTCCGTTCATTGATAGCGCGTCCATATTGTGTTGGCTGTATCGGCATTCGCAAGCCGGGCCTTTTGTAGATACGTTTGGGAATTTGACGTGTCGTTCTCACGCGCCGTCAGCACTGCCAGCCAGGCGTACGCGCTCGCTTGGTGTGCCGGACTGATGCTGGAAAATAAAGGATGATTGATCACTGCTTTAAAATCCGCTCGGGCGGTGGATCCGCGACCAAACAACTTTGGGATGCGGGCACTGGTCGTGCCGCGTACCATGCGCACCTCGATTTCCATGCGTGTACTGGCACTCTGCCTCTCCGCTACAACTGCCGCGACCCCATCATCCATCAAGTCAATCCCTTCCTTCAGGGAGCTAAGCTTACGCCACGGCAAAATGGATTCTCGCGCAATCATTGCCGCCAACGACCCACGGTACGTCATGGCCCGGCCATCCCGTGGGTGCGCCTCTGAATATTCCGACGCGAGATCAAAAGCGTGCTCTATGGTGTCATAGTCCCCTAAACGTTGGGCACTGTCGTAGGCAGCGGTAATGTTTTCCCAGGACGGATTACCGCTGCTGTTTGCCATCATACCGGCACCGAAAAATATTATTGCAGTGAAACCAGCGTATAAAAATTTCATGTGCGTTCTCCTACTGTAGTGTGAATTTTGCTGAAAGATTCAGTGCGGCCTCGCGCGCCAATCTGCTGGGATTTGCGCGATAGACTTCTAAGCAACTCATCCGGTAAGCGTGAAATCTGCTTGCGCCGGGCGGATACCGCGACCACATCCGCGTTTACCTTCGCAACGATATCTTGGCCGCGCACGATATCGGTACGCCAGATGCTGCGCGCGGCGCTCACGGATTCCAATACCGTGTGTGCGATGAGTTCATCCTCCAATCGTGCCGGAGTTCGAAAAGTCGCTGTCATTTTATGCACCACCAAGAGCGTATCATGGTCATGGGCGATCGTATCGAAGCTGTACCCCTCGCCTATCATCCATTGCAAACGCGAGCGTTCGGCCAGCTCGATATAACGGCCGTGATACATGACACCACCGGCATCGGTATCGGCGTAAGCCACTGTCTGGCGGACGATGCCATACATTAATGAACCCCCTCGGCATTGGACACTATCACTGCGCTAAATTCGCCGCCGGCGCTGGTATGTAGCACTAAAATATGGCGCGGGTTCACGATGTTGCTGGGTTTTGTCTCCTGCGCCTGGGGAGGCTCGGAATGGCGGGCAAGGATCTCCGCAGCTAACAATATATGCATCGGAAATAACGCAGAGGGTGCCATACCGGTCGCAGACGCGGCACTCACACGCGGTGGAACAGCGCGGCCAAACAACGCTTCAAGCGCGCTTGCCTCTGCCAACAATAGATTGCGTGGTCCAGTGCCCGGCAAAACTACGGCATCGATTTCTTTCGCAGTAATCTTTGCCGCTGCGAGTGCTTGGTTTGCGGCCCGTTGTAGCCCAGTACCGGAAGGATCTACACTGTCCAACAGTCCGTCTTGCGCAAGACCGATACCGCTGATAAGCGCGGCAACGCGTGCGTTGCGCGCCCTTGCAATGGAAAGACGTTCTAACAGCACTGCACCCGCGCCTTCGCCGGGATTCACGCCGGGCGTTGCCCTAAACGGCATCACCGCATCTGTGGCCAGCAATCCGATATCTTGTAGTGCACGGATCACCAGCGGGGACAGTTCGTCACCGCCTACACTGAGCGCGCGATCTTGACGACCATCCCTGACCAGCGCGTGTGCGTACGAAAATGCGGTGACGGCGCCGCAAAAAGTCGTATTAAATCCTTTGATACCAAACTCAATTGAAATTTGGCCGCCCATCGCATTCATCGTGGTCATCGGGAAATGAATTGCACTGCCAAATTGAAGTCCTTCATCGAAAATGCTGGTCATGAATTTTTCTACACTGCGTTGGGCACCGTGGGTGATACCGCAGATTAACGCGCAACGATAGGGGTCTGCAGCGATCAATGCCCGCCCACCGGCCGCGACTATCGCTTGTTCCGCCGCTAATGCGCCGGATTTAATCATCGTGGAACTGCGTGGATTGCACGGTGCCTTGACGCCTTTTAGGACTTTTTCCGCACGCCCTGCATGTACACCCCACTGGTCGTCACGTGGAAGTGGGCCGGGTGTGTTCCAGAGTCTGTCAAACAATGCTTGTGTCGTTAAACCAAAATCACCTACCGCCCCTCCACCGACTATGGCCACCGCGTCATCAAGCAAACGGTGCGCCGCCGGGCCGGCCTTGCGCGTAACGACCAGGGAAGAATTGTTACCACCGAAACCATAGTTGTTGCAGAGAAACGCGTTTACGTTATGTTTCTGCGCCTCATTCGGGACGTAGTTGAGGGGCGGGCAACCTGCGCGGGGCGCATTGAAATGGCGGGTCGGTGGCACCAGACCTTGCTCCGCGAATAACAGCGTGACAATCAATTCGACGACACCGGAGGCACCCAATGTGTGGCCCAAAAAGGATTTCGGAGACGACAGGGGGGTGTGATTGCCGACGACGCGGGCGGTAGCCAGGGATTCCGGGATATCATTAGCGTCGGTTCCGGTACCATGCGCCGACACGTAATCGATGTCGGAGGCAACCATACCCGCATCGGCCAATGCAAAACGCATGGCGGCTTCTACACCGCGCCCCTCGGTATCCGTTGCCGTTTCATGGTAGGCGTCGCCTGACAGACCATAGCCCCTGATCCATGCCAGGGGTTGTTTGCTGCGCTGCTGTGCGGATTCCGTACGTTCCAATATCACCACACCCGCACCTTCACCCAGCGTGATACCAGGGGGCGTGGAAAACGGCGCAGAAGGTGAAGTACTCATCGCGCGCAATGCATTGAATCCGGCAAGTATGGACGGTGATACCGTGTCCGTACCGATTACGATGACACAATCCACCTCATTGCGGATCAACCAATCAGATGCCAACCCAACTGCGGTGTTACTGCTTGCGCACGCCGAGGAAATGGTCGATTTTGGGCCTAATGCACCCACTCGTTTCGAAACCACGGAGGCCGTATGATCGGTCGAAGCGGCCGCGAGCCATGCGGCAGGTGTCTTGCCGTTATTGGCCGCCCTGAGGTGCAGGAAACTCTTTTCAATGTGTTGGATGCCGGAATGTGAGGTACCGACAATCACGCCTACGCGTTCAGGCGCGTACCCTGCCGTCGCAAAGGCCGCTTGCGCAAGCGCTTCTTCGGTCGCGGCAATAGCGAACCACGCGCCGCGATCAAAATGGCTGCGTTCTTTTTCGGTTAGGCCAAAATCCTTGGCTTCCGGGGCAAACTCCGATACCCAATCGCTGGCCAACGCGGTGCCGTCAAAGCTCTTAACGTGGTCTATCGCATCGCCACCCGCGATAAGTGTTCGCGCCACTGCCTCGCACCCGCGCGCCACCGGCAGGCAAATTCCCATGCCAGTGACACACACCCCTTCTGCACTTCTATATTGAGGTAACATCTCTATTTTCTCCTGATTTACCGTTTGAATCCGCCGTCTATGCGCAATGTGCTGCCCTGTAAATAGCCGGGAGACAATAGAAACACCACTGCTGACGCCACTTCTGCGACTTCGCCCATCCGTTTTAATGCAGTCGCTGCCAAAATATGGTCATACATTTCAGGCTCTAGGACGTTCACCATTTCGGTACGTATGAATCCTGGCGCGATTGCATTGACCCGTAGACCTTGTTCTCCGTAGCGCCTGCCTAGCCACTGCGTAAAACCCACCAATGCACCCTTGCTTGTCGCGTAAGACACCTGCCCCTCTTTCCCGGAAATTCCCGCTAATGATGCTACGACCACGACCGAGGGATCGGGTTGGCGCAACAACGCCGGAAGCGCGGCCAGCGTTAAGCGTGCCGTTCCGCCGAAATTGGCGTTTAACACCCGTTGCCAGCGCGCTGCGTCCATCGTTAAAAACGCGCCGTCATCGGTCAGGCCGGCGTTATTGACGAGCGCGTCTAAACGGCCGAAATGCGTCTCCACTTGAGCGGGTAGGTTGCGCACACTTTCTTCACTCGCCAAGTCCACGGCAAATGCTTGAACGCGTTGTTCAGAATCCATAATTCCTTCGCGCAAGGTTTGTAAAAATAAATCGGCGACGCTGGCCTCGCTACGATAAGTAAAGCCTACATTCCATCCGTCACTCACCAATTTTGTTACGATCGCACGCCCGATTCCACGTGTGCCGCCGGTAACGAGTACCGTTTTACGCAGTACCGGCACCGCAGATGCGCCAACGCCACAATCGGCAGGTTGCAGCGTAATATTCGCTTGTTTGCTTGTCATGAGTAGTCCTTTTGTCCTAGACGTTGTTTTCGGGATAGCCAATACCTACCGGCAATACCATACCCGCCAGAGGAATACCCTTGAGCTCGATAAGCGCGCGTAGAAATTTCGCAACATCAATGCTTTTTTGCGGCCTAAATTTGATGGCAAAGGCCTTCAAGTTTGTACGCGCATCTTTCCACAACGCTGCATCCAATTGCTCCGCAAGCGGCTGGACGTGCAAAGCATTCAACTTCACGCCAAAACAAAATACTTCTTTGGCTAAGCTCTTAATGGCACCCACAAGCGCCCGCGAACGCATAGGTTGGGCGGCGACAGGGAGGTAATATTGCATGCTATCTTCTTGTAGAAGCACCCATACCTGCCCGTCATCACGACGTGACAACATCTGAACACTGGCCTTTATCTCGCCCAAAGTACGTGCAAGATCATGTTGAATCTTGCCAATATCCTCAGGTGTCTCTGCCACCTCAGCGCCGTCCTGCAGGCCGAACACAATGCGCTCGAAAGGCCCGTAGGCAGAATCCCATTTTAATAATTCGTTTGGAATGTCGTTTCCTACGATATCAATTCCCGGCTCAGACTTACGAGCGTGGGTGGTAACCGAATGACCCGCTTCCGCAAGTTCCTTTGAAAGCGCTAAACCTAGCGAATGATCAGCATCTACAATAAGAACCCGTTGTTTTTTGTCCATAACTATACCTCAATGTAAGAGTGCGACGCCGTAATTCCACGACGCCGTTTCTATGCCCAACACGCCGACATAACTCTCGCCGGGATGGATATTTCCACGCTCTACGGCCCTTGCCATAGCGCGAAAAATCGCCGGCGCAGGACAATTTCCGATTTCGTGTCCAACATAGAAGCGTTTACTATCCATGCTGTCATTTCCGGCGACGCGAATCATGGAGCGATTTACCTGCGGTACGATCAAGACATCGATTTTATCCGCGTTCCCGTCTACCGGCCCGAGCATGTCTTTCATGGCGCGTGCCGCCACGTCCGGCAAAACGCTGCGTATGCTGCGATGGTTGTGTATCGCGGAACCGGACGCATCCAACGAAAATCCGACGTCGCGCAAATGAAAACGCGAGGCGATATCCGCGTGTAGTACGCGCAAACCCTTTGTTTTAGGATTCGCCTGTACGACTATCGCTCCGCCGCCATCCGCGAATGCCAGACCGTTCATCAAATTTTCACTTGATAATTTTGCATTGGCCTTTAATAAAGGTGCGAAATACGCCGGAGAAATGCAATCCGCCGCAGTAACTAACACCGTTTTGGCGCGCCCGCTTTCAATAAGAGTACAAGCGGTGGTTAGCGCCTGCATCGCTACCGTGCAACCCCCCCCGCAAGTCCAATGTCCGAATCTCGCCTAGACCGAGTTTTCGTTGTATTTGATAAGTGAGTGGTGGCAGCCGGTCATCCGGAGTGGAAGAGGATGTAATCAGAAAATCCACTTCGCCTACCTCTACGCCTGCCTGTTTCAAAGCACGTTGCGCCGCACGCACGGACATCTCGGTGGTGCCTAAACCAGGTTCGCGGCGCTCGCCGGTGGCCGGATCAATCACGTAGTGACGTGACTCAACGCCGAAATAATTCATAAGCGTAGTGACTGGCGTCTGCAACGCGACCTCTAATTCCGCGTTAGTCACCGGCGGCCCCGGGGAATAGTCCGCGACACCGGTGATCGCGATTTCCTTGCTGTCTCTGAATGTCACGAATTTCGCTCCTATTATGCGACCTTGGTCAGCGCGGTTTCCGCCAAATTATTTAAAATAAAGGCGGCCAACGTACGCACGCTATGGCATGCGGATTCGATCAGATCTTTATCGATTTCCTTGATTTGAAAGCCATACGTCTTCTCCGAACCGACGAGCAAATCAAGCGCTTCGACGGAATCCAGGCCCAACCCGGCGCTATCCAATAGCAGGTGGTCGTCACCGATATCTTCATAGGTCAACCCCGTGTCTTCCAGTTCCAGGCGCACTAATAGCAAATTACGCTTGATATGCTCGATTACTTCGCTCTCACTCTTCATGATCATCTCTCCTAGTTAAGTTGACGAAAGTCGCCGTTATACATCTATGCGCAGAACATCGCTGTTGTTTATGAACGATGCCACGGCGGCCTGCACAATCGGTTGTTGCTCTACGTTAGCAATTGCTTGATATAAATTAATTTGAGCGCGTGCGCATCGCACGCCCTCATGATAGGCGGCGCACTTAAAGCTATGTATGGCCCCTTTGTAATCTCCCACCGTCAATTCACCTGTGCCGCGCACGATTTTGCAATCAAAAACGATTGTTTGGTGAGGCCTTACCGTCTTATTAAACTTCGCGGTGTCCACACCGACCAAATAGCCAGGGATAATTTTTCCTGCCTGTTTATTCAAAAACAATCTGGCGGCTTGCGCCATACACTCAAGCAATACCACGCCCGGCACTATTGGATCTCCCGGAAAATGGCCTGCAAAATACGGCTCATCCGGTCGAAAGGTATGTGTAATCCACGCGCGCCCTTGCGCCTCATCTACTACTGCATCGTCAGCAAATAAGAATGGCGCGCGATGCGGCAAATAACTAAGTACATCAATTTTCTGTTGAACGCCCGACATTTAACACCCTCCTCGACATAATTTGAATTTCAGAATTTGAAATATTTTATTGGCCGTTGAATATGGTTACCGTAAAACAAAAAATGGGTGCCGCTGCTGTTTTTAATTTTACATACAATATTAAACTGGACGGACTAGGTACCACATTCGGCAGATGCGCGTTTTCCACCCCAACCAAGTAGCCGCTGTTGTCTCCCTCGGTTTCTTCAGATGTAAGCGCGCGAAGCAGTAACCCGCTGGATTGTGCCATCGCCTCTACCAACAGGTAACCAGGAAGCCCCTGAGGATACGCATAACGATTTTGACCTTCCAAAATGGTCAAGCCGAAAGCTCCGGACTGCGTTTCACGGTTTACGGAAAATACGTCATCTATGTAGCGGAACGGCGGTTTTTGTCGTAACGAATCAATCTGCATAAATACATCCCGATTTAAATTGGAGAATTGAAATTCTCTATTGCGTCAACTCATGGTCAGGATACTATGCATCGGGAGGGAAAAATGTAACTGTCAGATCTGACAGCTATAGCGAAAACCAAGGCTGGAGCCGGGGCAATGAATTCTGGTCGATAAAATGTCGTAATTAATGACCTTGGCATTTATTGACGCTGGTCTTTTTGCTCAGACAAGAACGGCCAGTTGGAGTTTAGGCGTGTGGTTTTTTTTGGGATTACTGTATGTCAAAAGACAGAAAATATCGTGAAAATCATTCGTAGCGAACTGTCGATTCTACAGAAATTACGGTGGACACAAAGGTTGTCGGCTTACTTAGTATGGAATCGATATAATTTTATTTATGATCGTGCAATTTGGTCCTGCGAAATGCGACCAATATCAGTACATCGTACACAATCTTCAACACGCCACACGCCACCAACGGTGCCGCCAACCATCCGGTAGCCAGCAATGCACCACCCAGCGTAGGGCTAGCCGCCGCCGCCAGGCTGCGCGGCACCGCAGTGAAACTCGCCGCCGCCGCGCGTTCGGCGGGCGTCACCGCCGCCATCACAAAGGCCGTGCGTGTCGGTACATCCATTTGCGACAACGCGCTACGCACCAATAAAAATATTAAGGCCACCGGCAGGGTCGGTGAAAAAGCCGCTAAAATCAGGCAAATATTGGCCGGTATGTGGGTGTAGACCATGGTGTTCAATAAACCTATGCGTTTGGCGAGCCACGGCGCTAACAACTGTGATAACGCAGTTAATAATCCAGCCCAAAAGAAAAATACGCCTGCCATCGCCAACGATAACTCAAAACGCTGAAACAACCACAAGGCTAATAATGCGTTGACCATCAGTCCGCCCGCAAAGGCGTCCAGTGAAAATAATGCCGCGAGCTTGAATACGATACTACGCGAGGGACCCAAGGGCGTGGGTGAGGTGTGGTGTGGCAGCGGTGTTATGGGAATTTTGCGATATAGCCACCAAATAATGCCGCCGACGACGCCATAAAAAACAAACATGCCACGCAAGGCCCATAGTGCGTCGATGGCGTAGGTGTGCGTGATCCATTGCGGCGCGGCGGCCGCCAGCGCGCCGAATGCCGCGCACAATGTGCCTAATAAACTATAGCGCGCGTATAGGGCCGTGCGCGCATTGCCGCTAGCGCCGGCTGCGAGACGTGCGTGCTCCAATGGTAAAAATACGCTTACGTCGCCCGCGCTGGGGTTTAGCGTGCCGATAAAGGCGATTATAAATAACGGCCAGAATTCCGTTTGAAAAGCGAATAATAATCCGGTGGAAAACATCAATACCGCCGCGCCGCGCAACAAACGTTGCTGCGAAAAGCGGTGGCCCCATATACCCACTGCAATAGTGAGCAGCGCAGACCCCAATAGCGTAGAACTCGCGAGAAAACCCACTTCCCAGGTGCCCAGGCCCAGCGCCAACAAGTAGGCGGGGAGTAATACGGCGACATATCCATCGACGAAGGCGCGCAGACTGCGGCCGATTAACAGGCGTAGCGCGACGGGTTCTGTGTGCGGGGGAAGTAGCCATTTTTCTAGCATAGACGTCTCATCACCCTACGTTAACTTTTTAGAGGTTCCCTTTAGTAACTATTCAGCATGTGAGCCCCCCCTTTGAAAAAGGGGGGGGGTGGAGGGGGATTTTAATTGATGGGTACCTGGCGATGATGTTCACGCCTATTTAAATATCATCCGCATCATCTTGCCATGTGTCTTTTCGGCGAGCGTTTGATATTCCCATAAGGTATCCGGGTTGTCGCGTCCTAAAGGTAAGGTGAAAACGGGCGCTGGAATGCTGAAATAATGGATTTCGTCCGTTGCGGGCTCATCGCCGATCAACAAATAGGCACCCGGCGCCGGCGCGTTTTGTGCGGCGCGTTTAAAGGCGTCGCCTATGGTTTCGTTATAACCGGTAAACGGCGCGCCTTCCATCAGGTGGTCGAACATTTCACCCATGGTGCCGGAATAGGTCGCGGCATTGCCGTCGGAAAACCAGGTGATGGCGGTCAATTTTTTGCCGGAACGCGTGACGATTAAACGTAAAATGGGAATTAAAAAATTCGATATTCCGTGCATAGACCCGCTGGCATCGACGATCAAGTGTAAATCTTTGCCGGGAAGGTCGTGTAGGCCTTGCACGAACAAATCGAAGTCTTTGCGTCCCTTGCTGCCTTCCAGACCCGCGTACCCTAATACTTGATCGGCTTGAGTCTTGGGGTCGCTGGCGGCGAGATGTTCCAAGTCGCTTTTTAAACGCGCCTCTTTCTTTTCTTCGTTTGCCAGTTGCGCGCGCAATTCTTGTATTTCGGCCTTCAATTTCGGCACTTGCTCGGTGGTTGCAAGTTTGTAGGTCATCAGTGTAATAATGAAAATAAACAAAAACATCGTCAACATCTGCATGGCGATGTCGGCCAAGATTTGGTAGATGCCGTCGCGCGATGCCGTTTTTCTACCCCGCATGAGTGTCCTACCGCCAGCCTATCATGCGCGCGATATAGAGTTTTATTTTGCCCCACCACGAGCCATAGCGCATGGTTTGCAAATCCAATTCATGGCGCAATAACGCGGCATATTCATGATGGTTTTGCAAAAATTCGCGCAGGCGTTGACGTTCTTCTTGGTTTCCCGCGACCGCTTGCATGTGTTGAATTTGTTGTTGGAATTCGGCCATAGAATTGCGTGTTTTTGCAAAGACGCCGTGCAATTGTTCGACATTATTGCTGAGCACCTGTACTTGCGCGTCGAGCAGACGCAGATCGCGTTCCAACGACGGTTCCATGTCCGTTGCGCAATGCACCAAACATATGCGCAACATCGCGTCTTGCAGCGAATCGACGCCGTTTTCATTGATCTGTGCGAACATACGCAGCAACACGCCACCAAACACCGCGCCCAATAAAGTGGTGTAAAATGCCGTACCCATCCCGGCCATGGCACTGCGCAGGCCGCGCAATAATTCGTCTTGGTCTTGTCCTAACGCATCCAATGATCCGGTCAAGCCCGTCAAGGTCATCGTCAAACCCATTACGGTGCCGATCAATCCCATGGTGATCAAGATATTGCCCAATAACTCGACCATTTGCGACAGGCGTAAAAAATGCGCGACTTCGATTTCGATGAGGGTGCTGACATCGGGACGCGCGCCTCCGCTGATAACCACGGTGCGCAAGGCGTGAAAAAAACGTTCTACGACACGGCGGCTAGTGGGGTTGCCGCTAATGCCGGTCAGCCCTTGATGTTCGGCGTAGGATTCCAGTTCGGTGACTTTGACATATTCTTGAGTGACCAGCCAGGTGATCGCAAAACTCAACAACACGCCGAATAAAAACAACACCAAAATGATCCACGTGACACGGCTAGGGTCGTGTTTAATGAAATCCCAGACCTTGGTGTCTTGATACAGGCTCAGGTATGCCGCCAGCGCCGCCGCCGCCCATGCGACCCATAACATCATGGTGCGATAGCCGCGTTGCGCCGCAAAATTTTTGTTGACCGCTTGGGTCATCGTTTCCCCCCTTAGGTAACGATTACTCCCGAGTGCAGGGATGCATGAGGTAGGGCAACGCCTGGAGCAGTTGCCGAAGGAATAAAAAGCGTTTCGATCTTTCCCTAGCGCTTAAAAAACCAAACTAAAAAACTAAAGATCAGGCTCAACAGCAGCGATGTCATGAGCGGGAAATAAAATCGAAAACCGCCCCGCTCAATGACGATATCCCCCGGCAATCGGCCTAATCCTATGCGCTGCAACCATGGCCACAAAAATCCGACGCAGACGATGGTGAGCCCCAGGATGACCAGCCAGCGTCCCATAAATTATTTTAAGGTGCGCACCCCGTTACGGGTGCCCAGTAGTAGCACATCCGCAGCGCGTCGCGCAAACAGGCCGTTGGTGACCACGCCCACGATATTATTCAATTCCGTTTCGAGCTTGACGGGATCGACGATGTTGAGGTGATGTAGATCGAGGATGATATTGCCGTTATCGGTGACAAAACCTTCGCGATAGACCGGCTGTCCGCCGAGCTTGACCAGATGGCGCGCGACATAACCGCGCGCCATCGGGATGACCTCGACCGGTAGCGGAAACTTGCCCAAGACATCGACTAATTTGCTTTCATCGGCGATGCAGACGAATTTTTTGGCCACCGCCGCGACGATTTTTTCGCGCGTCAACGCCCCGCCACCGCCCTTGATCAGGCGTAGATGATGGTCGGATTCGTCGGCACCATCGACGTACACCGCCATTTCGTTGACCTCGTTTAAATCGAGAACGAGGATGCCGTGGCGCTTGAGGCGTTCGGCGGTGGCCACCGAACTGGCGACCGCGCCGTCGATTTTACCTTTGATACCCGCCAGGGCGTCAATAAAAAAATTGGCGGTGGAACCGGTGCCCACGCCTATGATAGTCCCCATCTCAACGTACTCTAGCGCCGCTTTGGCCACGGCCTGCTTCATTTCATCTTGCGTCATACCCATGCTCTCATATTCATAGACGATAGTCGCGCGGCAACTGCCCCCTGCATTGCCTTTATGCCCTCGGGGTACTACCCCTCGTGCGTTCTTGCAACGGCAAGCATACCTGGGTTCGCGCGCCAGGGAAAGGGCGGGTGACGCGCGCGGGCTTTTTTGCTAAGGTGGCGGGATGTTTAATGACTACTTGCGTAAGATACTGTTGGCCCGCGTCTACGACGTGGCCCGTGAAACCCCGTTAGAACTGGCCCGTGGGCTGTCCAAGCGGCTGGACAATCGCGTATTGCTCAAGCGCGAAGACTTACAGCCGGTGTTCTCGTTTAAGTTACGCGGGGCCTATAACAAGATGGTGCAGCTCGATGTCGAGTCACGGCGGCGCGGTGTGATTACCGCCTCGGCGGGCAATCATGCTCAGGGTGTGGCCTTGGCGGCACAGGGCATGAATTTGGTGGCGGTGATCGTCATGCCCAAGACCACCCCTGGCATCAAGGTCGAGGCGGTGCGTAGCTATGGCGCGCAGATCATCTTGCACGGTAATACCTACGACGAGGCCCTGGAGCATGCCCGTGGCTTAGAGGCCGAACACGGCTACACCTTCATACATCCCTATGACGATCCCGATGTGATCGCCGGGCAGGGCACCGTAGCGGTCGAGATCCTGCGCCAGCATCCCGGCCCGATAGACGCGGTTTTCGTGCCAGTGGGCGGCGGTGGTTTGATCGCCGGGGTGTCCGCCTATATCAAGCAATTACGGCCGGAAATCAAGATCATAGGCGTAGAACCCGACGATGCGGCGTGTCTGCACGCGGCCTTGCAAAAGGGCGAGCGCGTGGTGCTCGATCAGGTCGGTATCTTTGCCGATGGCGTGGCGGTGCGGCAAATCGGCGTCGAGACCTTTCGTATCGCGCAACACTTGGTCGATGAGGTGGTGTTGGCCAGCAGTGACGAGATCTGCGCGGCGATTAAAGATATTTTCGATGACACCCGTTCTATCGCCGAACCCGCCGGGGCCTTGGCCGTGGCCGGCATGAAGAAATACATCGCCCGGCATGGTCTGAAGGACCGCACCTTCATCGCCATCGCCAGCGGTGCCAATATGAATTTCGATCGTTTGCGCCATGTTGCGGAGCGCGCCGAATTGGGCGAACAGCGCGAGGCCTTGCTGGCGGTGACTATCCCGGAGGAAGCGGGGAGTTTTAAGCGCTTTTGTCATCATCTGGGGCCGCGCGGTATCACCGAATTTAATTATCGCTATGCCGATGCGCGGGCGGCGCAGGTGTTTGCGGGCATTCAATTGCGCGAAGGCGCGCGCGAAAAAGAGGCCTTGTTGGCGCACTTACGCGCCGACGGCTATGCCGCCGTCGATATGACCGATAATGAAATGGCTAAGTTGCATGTGCGTCACATGGTGGGCGGGCGCGCGGTGGGCGTACAGAACGAGCGCTTAATCCGTTTCGAATTTCCCGAACGCCCCGGTGCCTTGATGCGCTTTTTGCAACATCTCGGCAGTCGTTGGAATATCAGCCTGTTTCACTATCGCAACCACGGCGCGGCCTACGGGCGGGTGTTGGCGGGGATCCAAGTCGCGCCGCAAGATGCGGGCGAATTTCGCGAGTTTTTGACCAGTTTGGGTTATCCCTATTGGGAAGAGACCGACAATCCGGCCTACACGTTATTTTTGGGGGCGTGAGGGGTTGACGGGCGTTTGTTCAACGTCCGCGCGCCACATTGGCATTTGGCGTGGCGCGTTGATTGGTGTCTTTGTCATCTAGCCAGTTCAATAAGGGTCGCCATTCTTCGCGCTCACGACGCGCCGAATCGCCGTCCAATTCCAACATGCTAACCCCATGTTCGGCCGCCGCAATATAATTTTCATGCTCCGACAACGAGGCGATAAACGGCAAGGATAAATTGGAAAAAATGCGTTGTAAGGCGTAAAACGCGCGGCCGCTGGTCTGTACCCGGCTCGCCACGATGCCGATACGGGCGCGCGTCGGATAGGCCTTGATATGGGTCAATAGATCGCGAATAAAAAACGCGGACGAGCGTATGTCGATGGGCGAAGGCACGATGGGCACGATTATATTGCTGGCGGTGCGTAAATCTTCCGCATAGCGGCTAAGTTGCAACGCCGCCGGGGTGTCTACAATGCAATATTCCGCATCGGTGGGCGCGCGCATATGCCATGCCCGCGTCACGCCTGAGACATTTTTATAGGCCGCGATCCCGAATATTTTGGCCCGATTGACCGGTCGATTGTTCAGCCATTCTATGCATGCGCCTTGGGGGTCATAATCTTTCAGCATGGTGACATAGCCTTGCGCGGCAAAATGGCCGGCGAGGCTCATAGACAGCGTGGATTTGCCACTCCCGCCTTTTCCATTAATGATCATGATCGTTTTCATGTATCTACCTAAAATCCAGCCGGCCTTATTCGCCTAAGGATGGCGACCGGGCGACAGCGCAATCCCTGGGAGGTCATCGTCAAAAAAGACCTAACGCTTGAGGGCTAAGCGGCCCAAGCCCATTAAATATCGCCCTACACAACCCTAGGCCTATTTTGCTAAGTGAGTTCATAGGGGTACACGCGTGCTAAACACCTAAAAAATAAAGATATATCCCAGGTCAATGGGGAACGTGGGGTGACACCCCCTAGACCTAAGCAAAAATACGGCCGCTCATGACTGCCTTGCAGCAGGTAATAAGCGCATGATAGATGATGTATTTAGTTTATATAATAGGGCTTAAAGGGCTCAATAAAGTCGCGCAGTTTCACGATATAAAGGCAATAGTGCTAACGGTTGACGGGCTTATGAGGGTGTAGACCTGGGCTGGATAGCCGCGTATTTCAATGAGGATTGTGCTTGAGCGCTCTACCTTCTAGCAGATTGATCACCACGATTACGCCGCCATTGGTGTTGGGGGTGGCCCATTGGGCTGCGCCTTACCTGATGCGCCTGCCCGACGTGCTGATGCAATCGATTACCTTTGCGCCGTATCTCGTGTTTGCGGTTAGTTTCGGCCTCGGCGTGTTGTTTGAACGTAAGCGCACCGCATTGGCGTCGTTGTGGTTGTTAATTGTGTTTTGGATGGTCAATAATATTTCCAGCGATAGTAACGTGATGGGTGCCGTGCAGTTTGCGGCCATCAGTATCGCGACACTATTCATTCCGCTGAATCTTGTCGTGTTCGCGCATTTTCGCGACAAAGGGCTATGGTCGTGGCAGGGCATGCTGGGGTTTGCGATTATCGTCGCGCAAGGGGCGTTGCAGTATTGGGCGGCCAAAAATCATCCTGAGCTCGTCGTGCGCTGGTTGAATTTTGAATTTTTTGTCAACACCGGGTTTCAGCAATATTCCGCTATCTCACAGCTCGCGGTGTTTGTTTATGTAATGGGTTTTATATTATTGCTAAAAAATCTGGTGTTGGATAAAGATGTATTCGTGAGCGGATTTTTAGGTGTGATGGTGGCGATGATTTTGGCCTTCCAAGCCGGGCCGCAGCGCGATGTGTATTATGTGTATATGTCCGTCGCAGGCCTCATCCCGATCATGACCTTGGCGCAAAATTCTTATTTTCTGGCCTATTTCGACGAACTGACAAGTTTGCCTGGGCGGCGCGCCCTCAACGAAGATTTGGCGCGTTTGCGCGGACAATATACGATTGCGATGTTGGACGTGGATCATTTCAAATCGTTTAACGATACCTTCGGTCACGACGTGGGCGACCAAGTGCTGAAAATGGTGGCCGCAAAAATTCGCAAAGTGGGCGGCGGCGGCAAGGCGTATCGTTACGGCGGTGAAGAGTTTGCGGTGATATTTACCGGCAAAACCGCCAAACAGGCCTTTCCGCATTTGTCTACGTTGCGCGAAATCATCGATCAAACGCATTTGATGATACGCAGTAAAAATCGGCCGGATAAAAAACCCGAGGTGGCGACGCCGCCGGTACCGCCGGTGCGCCAGGTGCATGTCACCCTCAGTATCGGTTATGCCGAGAACGTCTATAATTTTGAAATCCAACCGGAAGAAGTCGTCAAAGAGGCGGATCAGGCTTTATATCGCGCCAAGCAGAAAGGGCGCAATCGTATCAGCCAGTAAGCGTTATTTGCTTGGGGCGGTTTTGCCCGGCGCGATGTCGAGATTGGGGGCGACGGAGCTTAATTTAAATTTTTGCAATATTCGGCATGTAAGCATCCCCCTTTGAAAAAAGGGGGATGGAGGGGGATTATCGCAACACACGCAACGGAAAGCGTAACACCACTTTTTCATCGCCACGTTGCAACTGCACTTGCACATCTTGCGTGGCCGGGTCATGCACCATCACGGCCCGCCGGTAAACTCCGGTATGACCGTCTTGGATCGCCTGCCGCCACTCGTCATTATCGTCGGCGCGTAGCGAGATCAGCGCGTCCCACACCGGGAGCTTGCGTTGTCCGGTGCGTGTGGCGATGACCAAAATTTCATTCATGCCGACGGTCGGCATAGGCGGACGCGTTTCGAGTCGGATCTGAAAATCCTGCCAGATTTGCGGTGCGATATATAACGCCGGTTCATCGTTACACGCGCTGAGACACCAGCACAAGGCCGCGATATAATATTTCACAAGGTGGCTCCGCGCGCGTGTTTGCGCAAATAATCCAGCAGTGTCGCTTGCTCATCCGGGCTCAATGGGGCATAGGCCTTGCGCATGCGGTGCGCCAACATGCGATCGACTACGCCCGGCCATGCGGCGGCGACATGTGTGGCGGGCTGCGGCGGGCCATGACACTTACCGCATTTATCGTGCATCAAACGCGCACCTGCGGAATCCGCGTCGGGCAATGGAATAGGCGCGGGCGGTGCCGCGCACGCCGTCAACATCATGCTGGCAAGCAGCAGCGATTTATTTTTCAACATGGTCTTGTTCATGTTTGGATTTGTTACCTTCGGTATCCGTATCTAAGTGCCCTGCAGCGTGAGAGCCATACATGTTCACCATTTTGTAAACGAATGCGCCGAACACCGCAACATATAACAACGCGGCGCCAAAACCCCAGTCTATCCAGTCGCGTTCATAGCCCTTGCGATCACCCCAAAACGGGAAGCTTAAACCTACCGCAACCAACATCACCACCACTACCACGGCGAAAAACCATTTAGGCACGGCGCGCTGTGATTCCGGGATTTTTTCGGTCAATTCCCAATCTTCCAGACCGCGTTTGGCGCGGCGTTCTTCATCGCTGGCGTAACCGAAATTGTCGGCGGGGATTTCGCCCCATTTGCCGGTCTCGGTGGCTGTTACGGGTTTTACTGGTGTTTCGGTAGTCATGCTTCACCCCCTGGTGACGACGTGTTGGATGCGTTGTATCTCGCGCCAGCCGTCACTGGCGGAGACCGTTACCAAAATCGGATAAATCCCCGGCGCCAAACTGGGCGCGACGGTCAATTGCACATCGGCGCGGCCGACGTTTTGCAGTGTCAGGGCGTGCGCCGACAGGCTATATTGTTGTGGCGCAAGCCCGGTAATCGACACCTGAAATTGCGCGGGATGATACATCTTGTTGACGACATTGATGCGATAATTCAGCGGTTGCATCACACCGGCGTCTTGCGCGCGATAGACACTCAAGTGATGCGGTGCATAATCCCACAGGCCCCATGCGAACATCGCCACGCCGATGGCGGTGATCGGCAGCGTCCAACGCACGCGCCCTAAAATAGACCCGACATTATTCTTGAATTGGCGCGCCTTGTCGCTGGCGCGTTCGCCGACTTCAAATTTTAATAAACCGGTCTTGCCCTTTTTGGCGTGTAGATTATTGCACGCGGTGATGCATTCACCGCACACCACGCAGGCGTCGAACGTCTCGGTCTTTTTGGGGTCTATGCCGACAAAACACGAGGTCACGCACAAATTGCATTTCGCGCATTCCGCCGCGCGTGAGGCGTCATAATAGACGTGCAAGGTCTGTTTGGTTTTAAAGCCGTGTTGCCATACTTTATAAACGCACATGAAGCGACAAAAGAAATGCCGGATAAACGCGATATTCAAAAATAGGATAATGACAAAGATCGAATAGATATAGTGTATGGAAGGCGCGAGGCGGGCATCGTCGCGCAAGGTGATGAACGACCACACGATGTCCGGCGCATAAAAATAAAACAGCGGGATCAGCGCGAAAAACATCGCCGTGACTAAGAATATCAACCCGAGCGCCAACCAGTTCAAGAATTTATTCTTCGCCGCCGAGACCTTGACGCGTTCGCCGTCCAGCGTCAATTCGGCGCGCCGCCCCAGGAATTTGTGCATCAGGTGGTTGGACCATTCCGACAGCGTATTCTGCGGGCAGACCCAACCGCAAAATGCCGTGCCCAGCCACGAATAGGTCAACACCAAGCCGCTGGCCACCGCTAACCAAAATCCAAACACGATAAAGAAATCGGCGAACCAGATCTGTCTATCCAGCACCACAAATGCGCCGTCCACCGGGTCGACGCGAAACACGCCGGCGACGGGAATCAATATCGCGAGGATGATGATCCCGATTTGTAGTCCGCGCCGCGCCCAGTGCAAGCCATGTCGCGGCCGCATGGCGGCGCTGACCACGGGGATGCCCCCTAAAGATGACCCTAATTTCATAGTGCCTAAGGTACCACAGCTAAGGGCGCGACGGCAGCCCCTAACAACGCATCGCGATCCAGCGGCGCCACACTGAGCAAGCGCTCACGCACGCCCTGGGCCTCTGCAAGCTTTCCGGCATTGACCAGACTGCGCCACCAGGACTTGAGGGCCTCGGGGTGATCGGGGCGCAGGCGCAACACCGCCTGTAATATCTGGTCGCGGTTGATGCCTTGCGCTGCCGCGCTGGGCAGGTTGGTCATCAGCGCGTCGGCCAAGGCAAACCCGACCCAGCGATCTTGCGGGTTGGCGCGATAGGCCATGCGCATTAGATATAAATATTCGTTGTCGCGCCCATGCAGATTGGCCGCCCAGGCGCGATAGGCGAAATCGCTGGCGATATAGGCGCGTTCAAAGGCCGGGAAATCCACCGCCGCCACGCCCAACTGGGCCGCTGCGACATGCACCTCGGGGCGGGCTTGCAGCGTGCCGTCGAGCGTGGTCGCGAGCAGGTTTTCGCTGCGATAACGCGCGCGCGGCAAACTGAATTCTATCACCGGCGACCATTCGTCTTGCAACGCGCCGGGAGGAGGTGACAACGGGCCTAGATAACGCCCCCACCAGGTCCACACGCCTTCGCCGCCGGTCGCCGCGTCGGTGCGCGCGCGCGCTGTCGCCCGCATGCGTCCATCGCGCACGCCCACCAAGGCCACCCGAAAGCCCTCGCCAAACCACTGCGCCTCGGGGAATACCTGTTTAAAGGTGCGCTGGATCGTGGCCAAGCCGACGGCGTCGAATTGGTTCAGCGCCAGCCATTGGCAAAACACCCCACCGGGGGCGAGGCGCGCGCGCGCGTAGTGAAATTGCTGCAAGGATAGCAGCGAACTGCGCCCGGCCAGGTCCGGGTGGAACAGATCGCCGACGATCACATCATAGGTCTGCGTGGTGGTGCGCAAATAACGCCGCGCATCGTCCTGCACCACCTGCATGCGATCTAACACCTTGCCGTTGACCGCCGCGAACTGCGCGCGTGCCGCCTCGATGGCCCCGGCAGAAAGCTCCACGCCGGTCACCTGCAGGCCGGGCCAATCCAGCGTCGCTGAGGCCGAGATGCCGGTGCCCACGCCCAGCAATAACACGGTTTTGGGTTGCGGATGTAATAACAACGGCAAGCGTACTTGATTGCGTTGACTGCTCACCGCCGCCGGATCGCTAGAGGCGTCCATGTGTTGCAGATCATCCAACAACACGCGCTGGCCGTCGGTGTGCTCGACGACATGCGTGATGCCATAGGCCGATTCACGCACCAATACATCGCGCGCACCCTGATGCGCGATCGGCTGCATCTGCGCGACGGCGGGCATGCGCGCGACCGGCCAGGCCAGCGCGATCAAGGCGATCGACGCAAACCCCCAACGCCCCGGCGGCGCGAACGCCCAGCCGCAGATCACCAATAGCAAGGCCGCCATCACCAGTGTCGCCGAGGTGCCCAGTAGCGGGATCAACACCGCGCCCGCCAATAAAGCGCCCACCGCCGACCCCACGGCGTTCACACCATACAACCACGCACCGACGCCGGGTTGATCGTGGTGGCGACGCGCCAACAGCGGTAGCCAAATCCCCAATACCAGGGTCGCGGGCAGGGTGATGGGTAGCAACATCGCCGCACTGGCCATTAATGCCCCGGCCAAGGAACCGAAGTCAGCACTTGCCTGCCACTGCGCAATCCACGGCAGACACCATAGACTCAGGATTACCGCCACCCCCGCCGCCCAAGGCAACCAGCGCAGGTGATGGTCGGCCAAGCGGCGCGCCACCAGGCTGCCCAGCGCTGCGCCGCTCAAGAACACCGCCAACAAGATCGCCAACACATATTCGGTGCGCAGCAACACCATGCCGTAGAGGCGTGTCCACGCGATCTCGACGATCAAGGCCGCGCAGCCCACGCCCGCATAGGCCAGCAGCGTGCGCCACGCCGGGCGCGTGGTGGGCGTGGGTGCCCAGGCGATCAGCGAGGTTGTGTTGCTCCACACAGCCGCCAGGCCCGCGCTGACCAGGCCCAGGCCTGCCGCACAATACACCGCCGCCTGCCAACCCAAGGTCGGCAGCAACACCAGCGGTAACAACGCGCCTAACGCGCCGCCGAGGGTGTTAATGCCATATAAAACGCCGATGCCGACGCCTGCATCGCGCCCCACGCGCAATGCGGCGGCAAAGCCAAACCCCAGCAGGGCCGCAGGCACGCTCAATACCAACAAGGCCACGCCGCCTTGCACGGTGTACCAAAAAACGAGCGAGGTATGCGCGGTAGAGGCGGTCAGCCAGGGGTCTAGGCCGCGAAACAGCGCGGGCAGTAGCAACGCAATCAAGGCCACGGCGGCCTCACAGACCGCAAACACGCGCAACGGCGGCCACGCTGCGAACGGCCAACGCACCCCCGCGACCGCGCCCCCGCCCAAGCCCAACATAAAGGCCGCGACAGTCACGATCACGCCGAATGTGCTGACGCCAAACATCGCACCCAACATCCGCGCCCACAACACCTCGTAGGCCAGCGCGGCGATACCGGAAAAAAATAATAAGGCGGGCAGGCCGATAGTCCAGCGGCGGGTATTTAAGGCGGCAGGGTTAGCATTCATCACGAGTTACACCAGGGGACGTGGTTGGGCCAAGGCGGGGTATCATAGCATTGTCGGGGTGGGGGAGAATGTACTTGTGGCTAGGTGGGCTCCAAATATAGAGCATTGCCGAAATTTAATCTGGTGGGACATAATTCAAATCGTGGGCACCTAATGATTTGCTCGGAAAACTTATTAATATTGATGTAGTCGTTGGGTCGATGCAACTTAACTGGACTCGAGCGGCGTAAAGCATGGCGCAAGTGGAGTAATGGTTTTATAATCTGCGACAAAGGAGTGGTTATGCGCCAGCGAAGCCTCAGGGTCATGCTAAGGTAACCCCGATTGACTTGCAAGATGGTGTCTGCCGCAGGAATTGCATCGCTCGCCATCTTCATTTACCAAGCCGGGCGCCAAATGGCGACCACGCGGGTTCGCCTATGTCCGCACCTGCGATAGAAAAAAATTGCTTGACATGGCCATCGACCGAAACGACGGACAAGACGCTTCCCGACTTCGGCGCAAAACGTGACTAAGTGATTGATTTAATTAAAAACGCAC
>CAKKRP010000052.1 GCA_919902765.1 Gammaproteobacteria bacterium
GTAAGCAAATAAACGGTATCATCGAAACCCCGTGAACTGCAAGAATTATTCACGTAATTTTTATACGAAAAAAAACCCGCCTAGGTGAGGGCGGGCTTTAAGAATAACGATGTAACGGTGTCGTTTATTGGGCCTGCTTCAGAAAGTGCAGCACCCCACCGGCCCCCCTTTGTCAAAGGGGGGCCGGTGAACTCCATATCAAATGTGTACTTGAATAGTTACAAGTTTTTATGTGACATCTATTACACGGTGCTATTCACAATATTCCCCACTGCAGAAACCGACGCGTTGCCGCTGCCTTGCAAATTTTTTAACCAACTTTGCAAAAAAGTTTGCAGATTGGCGGGGTCGGTTGGCGCTGCACCCGGGCTGCCGCCGCCGTTCATCGCGTTCATTAAATTTACAAACGCCTTGTCCAAGGGTTCTGCACCTTGCACTGCCGGTAACGATCCGCCGCTGGCCAGCGTTGCTAACAAGGATTGTAATTTGTTCTCTAATCCACCGCCCATGCCGCGCCCGAATGCGCCGCCGCGTATCGCGCCACGGCTACCGTCATTATCGCCATCGGAATCGCCTGCCGAGGCGTTGCTCGTTGCGCTGCCCGCCTGACGTAGCGTGGCGAATAATGATTGAAAAAATGAATGCACCGCTTGCATCACACCTTGCACGCCGGTGGTCGGGGTGCCGGCCTCGGCGGGCGTAGGTGTAGTGGTTGCCGCTGCGCTACTCGTGGCGGTCGGCGTGCTCAATTGTTCTAAGGTTTTAAATAAACTCTCTATAAAACCCGATGCGCCGCGCACTTCTTTTTTGTCGTTTTGCTGATGCTCGCGCGTATGTTCAACTTCTTTTTTTGCCGACGCGCCCATGACGGCCTTCATGATGGCTGCGCCTGCTGTTGCCCCGATGCTGCTAATCGTCATCATCTGCTCCTTACTCAAACCGTTGCGCGACACCCAGACTACGCCGCAAGGGCGTATCAGCGAGAACCGTGCCACACGTCGAAGTCGCTGTTTTGGCCGTTTTTGCGGCAATAACGCGTATTTCCAACATTAACAATTGCCGCTGGCGGCGGCAATTGTGGCCGCCCCAAAAACAAAAAACCCGCCTCTTGTGAAGGCGGGTTTTTTGTTTGGTTTTGTGGCGCGGGTAAGCGCCACTCACACAAGATCGAACTTAGCGGTTGTTGACCTTCGCGGCCAATTCGCCAGCCTTGTATTTCTTGGCCATGGCTTCCACAGAGTGAATTTTCTTGATCTTGGACGCAGTGCCTGCGGCACCAAAGGCCTCATAACGGGCCTTGCAAATGTCCTTCATCGCCTTGGTGGAGGCCTTCAGGAATTTGCGCGGATCAAATTCTTTGGGGTTTTCCGCCAAGAATTTGCGGATCGCGCCCGTAGAAGACATGCGCAGATCGGTGTCGATGTTGACCTTGCGCACGCCGTTCTTGATGCCGATGACGATTTCTTCAACCGGCACGCCGTAGGTCTGACCCATGTCGCCGCCGTAGCTGTTGATGATCTTCAACCATTCTTGCGGAACGGAGCTGGAACCGTGCATCACCAAATGCGTGTTAGGGATGCGCTTGTTGATTTGCTTGATACGCTCGATGGCCAAGATGTCGCCTGTGGGCGGACGGGTGAATTTGTACGCGCCGTGGCTGGTGCCGATGGCGATGGCCAACGCGTCCACACCGGTCTTGGCGACGAAATCAGCGGCTTCTTCGGGGTCGGTCAATAATTGCGAATGATCCAACACGCCTGCGGCGCCGACGCCGTCTTCTTCACCGGCAGTGCCGGTTTCCAACGAGCCCAAGCAACCCAATTCGCCTTCGACGGATACGCCGCAGGCGTGCGCCAAGTCAACGACTTGTTTGGTGACGGCGACGTTATATTCATACGTGGCCGGGGTTTTGGCGTCTTCTTTCAACGAACCGTCCATCATCACGGAGGTGAAGCCCAATTGGATGGATTGGAAGCACACGCCCGGCGACGCGCCGTGGTCTTGATGCACGACGATAGGAATATGCGGCCATTGTTCGACGGCGGCTTCCATGATGTGGCGCAGGAACGGCGCACCGGCATACGAACGCGCACCGGCCGAGGCCTGCACGATGACCGGAGCATCGGCCTCATCGGCGGCTTGCATAATGGAATGCATTTGTTCCATGTTGTTGACATTGAACGCAGGCAGACCATAACCATGCTCTGCAGCGTGATCCAAAACTTGACGTAATGTGATAAGTGCCATAACTTTCTCCTACTCAATAAAAATAAAAAAATCGATTACAGTGTCGGGCTATCAATAGGGTCGCCGACACGCACGATCTTCATCGTGTTGGTGCCGCCCATAACGCCGAATTCATCGCCCTTAGTGATGATGACTAAATCGCCATCGTGCGCCGCGCCTTGACGCACCAATTCATCGACCGCCTTTTTTATCACGCCGTTGTGATCGTGTTTGGGAAATTCAAACGCGACGGGATACACACCGCGAAACAAGGTGACGCGGCGTTGCGTTTCGACATGACTGGTCAAGGCGTAAATCGGGATGCTGGAACTGATACGCGACATCCACAACGGGGTAGAACCCGATTCGGTGAGTGCCGCAATCGCCGATACGCCGAGGTGATTTGCGGTGTACATCGAGGCCATCGCGATCGTTTCATCGACGCGTTGAAAACGCGTGTTGATACGATGATCCGATACGCGCGCGCTGCGCTGTTTTTCCGCTTCGACACAAATGCGCGCCATCGCCGCGACGGCTTTGGCGGGATGTTTGCCGGTAGCGGTTTCGGCCGACAACATCACAGCGTCGGTGCCATCCAATACGGCGTTTGCCACGTCGAAGACTTCGGCACGCGTCGGGATCGGATTTTCGATCATAGATTCCATCATCTGCGTCGCCGTGATGACGATGCGATTCATGTCGCGCGCGACGCGTACGATGTGTTTTTGCACCGCAGGCAATTCGGCATCGCCGATTTCCACACCCAAATCGCCACGCGCGATCATCACCGCATCCGACGCCGCAATAATGTCTTCCAGACACGTTAAGGCCTCGGCGCGTTCGATCTTGGCGACCAAGCTGCCATGCCCGCCCGCCGCGCGCAGCAGACTACGCGCCTCTTCGACATCCGCTGCGGTGCGTGGAAACGAAATCGCCACATAATCGGCCTGTATCGCCGCCGCCATTTTGATATCTTCGCGATCTTTTTCCGTCAACGCGGGTGCGGACAATCCACCGCCTTGACGGTTGATGCCTTTTTTATCGGACAGCGGGCCGCCGGTAATGACACGACAATCTATACAGGTGCCGGAGACTGCTTCCACCCACAACACGATACGACCATCATCTAAAATGAGTGTGTCGCCGCGCTTCACATCATGCACCAATTCTTTATATGCAATGCCGACGCGCGATTGATCACCGTCATGCACACCTAAACCGGCATCCAGCGTAAATTTCTCGCCTTCGTTGAGCGTGATACGTTTATTTTTAAACCGCTCGATGCGTATCTTGGGGCCTTGCAAATCGACTAAGATAGCGACTTCACGACCGTAGGCGCGCGCACGATCACGAATCCGCGCCACACGCACGCTGTGTTCGTCAGGATCGCCATGCGAACAGTTGATACGCGCCACGTCGAGACCGGCATCAATGAGCTTATCCAACACCTTCGGATCGTCCGTGGACGGCCCCATGGTGGCTACAATTTTGGTTCGTCTGTGCATAATACCTTTCATTTAAACACACGGGGCGCATGGCCCCGTGTTGTGTGTATTTACCATTAGCCTTTGGCGCGCTGTTCCAAAATCTCGACTGCCGGAAGTTTTTTACCTTCTAAAAATTCCAAGAAGGCCCCGCCGCCCGTAGAGATGTAGGACAATTTGTCTGCGATGCCGTATTTGGCGACCGCCGCCAAGGTGTCGCCGCCGCCCGCAATCGAAAACGCCGGGCTGTTGGCGATGGCATGCGCCAAGGCCTTGGTGCCTTCGCCGAATTGATCGAATTCAAACACACCCACCGGGCCGTTCCACACGATGGTGCCTGCGTTTTTCAAGATTTCAGCAAACATTTTGGAAGTTTCCGGGCCGACATCGAAAATCAAATCGTCATCGGTGACTTGAGTGACTTTTTTCAAAGTCGCCGCTGCCTTTTCCGAAAATTCTTTACCACACACCACATCGACCGGCACGGGTATGTCGCCGCCGCGTGCGCGCGCCTTGGCGGTGAGATCTTTGGCGATGGGTATTAGATCATTTTCGCACAAAGATTTGCCGACTTTATTGCCGGCCGCCGCGATAAAGGTGTTGGCGATACCGCCGCCGACGATCAATTGATCGACGATGGTGGACAAGGATTCCAACACCGTCAACTTGGTGGAGACTTTAGAGCCGCCGACGATGGCGACCAACGGGCGCTTGGGATTTTTCAGCGCCTTGCCTAAGGCATCCAATTCCTCCGCCAACAACGGGCCGGCACAGGCGGTGGGCGCGAATTTCGCCACACCGTGCGTAGAGCCTTCAGCGCGATGCGCGGTGCCGAACGCGTCCATCACAAACACGTCGCATAACGCGGCGTATTTTTTCGACAACTCATCGCTGTTTTTCTTTTCGCCTTTGTTGAAGCGGACATTTTCAAAGATCACCACTTCGCCATTGGCGACATCGACACCGTTTAAATATTCTTTAATCAAACGCACCGGCTTGCCAAGCAATTTGCTGACGTGCTCCGACACCGGTTTCAGCGAATTTTCTTCGCTGAAGATGCCTTCTTCCGGGCGCCCCAGGTGCGACATCACCATCACTTTCGCGCCCGCCTTCATGGCGTGTTCGATCGTGGGCAACGAAGCGCGGATACGCGTGTCGTCGGCGACCTTGCCGTTTTTGACCGGCACGTTGAGGTCTTCGCGGATTAATACGCGCTTACCCTTCAGGTCGAGGTCTGTCATCTTGATAACGGACATGTTGCTACTCCACAGTAAAATAAAATCAGTTATATAAAAATCGTCGGCCAAACGCTGACGCTTGGCGAAGGATTCTCAAGTCAAATCACACGGCGGATGCGCAGCGCGCGCACCCGCCGTGTGCACCAATCACTACTTCGCAACGTGCTTT
Source organism: Gammaproteobacteria bacterium (assembly GCA_919902765.1). GTDB lineage: Bacteria > Pseudomonadota > Gammaproteobacteria > S012-40 > S012-40 > CAKKRP01. The sequence goes on from CAKKRP010000052.1 coordinate 5,118, forward strand.
ACAAGGCGCATCATATTGCAGGTGTAACCGTATTCATTGTCATACCATGCCACGACCTTCACAAAGGTGTTATCCAACGCGATACCGGCCTCGGCATCGAAGATCGACGGCAGGCTGATGCCACGGAAGTCGGTGGACACGACTTTTTGCTCGGTATAACCCAACACGCCCTTCAGATCGCCGCTTTCGGAGGCCTTCTTCATCGCCGCACAGATCTGCTCGTAGGTGGCTTCTTTGTTCAACTCGACCGTCAAATCGACCACCGACACGTCGGAGGTGGGCACGCGGAAGGCCATGCCGGTCAGCTTTTTGTTGAGTTCTGGAATCACCTTGCCCACGGCCTTGGCAGCGCCGGTAGACGACGGGATAATGTTTTCCAGAATACCGCGACCGCCGCGCCAGTCTTTGCTAGACGGGCCATCGACGGTTTTTTGCGTCGCGGTGGCGGCGTGTACGGTGCTCATCAAACCGCGCTTGATGCCGAAATTATCGTTCAACACCTTGGCGACCGGGGCCAAGCAGTTGGTGGTGCATGACGCGGCGGAAACGATCTTCTCACCGGCATATTTGGCGTGGTTCACGCCGTACACGAACATCGGGGTATCGTCTTTCGATGGGGCCGATTGCACGACTTTTTTAGCGCCCGCAACGAGATGTTTTTCGCAGGTCTCTGTGGTCAGGAACAAACCGGTAGATTCGATCACGAGGTCGGCGCCGACATCGCCCCATTTCAATGCGGTGGGATCTTTGATCGCGGTCAAGCGTATGGCCTTGCCATTGACCATCAAGGTATTGCCTTCGACCTTGATTTCGCCGTTGAAACGACCGTGTACGGAATCGTATTGCAACATATAGGCGAGATAATCCGGTTCCAACAAGTCATTGATCGCGACGATCTCGATGTCTTTAAATTCGGCCTCTTTCGCCACCGCGCGAAACACCATGCGGCCGATGCGGCCGAAACCGTTAATACCGATTTTAATTGCCATGAAACTCTCTCCTCAAAAGTAAACAAAAAAATTAAAACAGGGATTCGACGGTCTTCACAACGTTGTCTACGGTGAAGCCGAATTCTTTGAACAGCACCTTGTCCGGCGCGGATTCGCCAAAGCGATTCATACCGACCACACGCCCGTTCAAGCCGACATATTTGTACCAACCATCACTGACCGCCGCCTCGACCGCGACGCGCGCGGAGACCGCACGCGGCAACACGGATTCACGATAGGCCGCGTCTTGCGCGTCGAACACCGTGGTGGACGGCATCGACACCACGCGCACCTTGCGCTTGGCGCCCAGATGTTCCGCCGCACCCATCGCAAGCTGCACCTCGGAGCCGGTGGCGATGATGATCACATCCGGCGTACCGGCGCAATCCTTCAACACATAACCGCCCTTGGCGATCTGCGCGACTTGCGCATCGCTGCGTTTTTGGAACGGCAGGTCTTGACGCGAGAAGATCAACGACGACGGGCCGGTTTTGCGCTCGATGGCTTGTTGCCACGCCACGGCGGATTCCACCGTATCGCACGGACGCCACACCGCCATATTGGGGATCAAACGTAGCGTCGGGATCTGTTCGACCGGTTGGTGCGTCGGGCCGTCTTCGCCTAAGCCGATGGAGTCGTGGGTGTAGACGAAAATGCTGCGGATTTTCATCAACGCCGCCATGCGCAAGGCGTTGCGCGCATATTCGGAGAACATTAAGAACGTCGCGCCGAACGGGATCAAGCCGCCGTGCAAGGCGATGCCATTCATAATCGCCGACATGCCGAATTCGCGCACGCCGTAATTCACATAATTGGCTTCCGCATTGCTGACCAACGGTTTGAAACCGCTCCATTCGGTGAGGTTGGAACAACCCAAATCGGCGGAACCGCCGGTCAATTCCCTCACCACCGGCGAATAGGCCTCGATGCATGCCAATGACGCCTTACGCGTCGAAGTGGTCTTGGCCTCGCTGTTGTTTTTGGCCACCAACGCGGCGGCCTTGGCCGGCCAATCTTTCGGCAAATCACCGGCCATGCAACGCGTAAATTCTGCGGCCAATTCCGGATAGGCCTTGGCGTAGGCGGCAAACTTGTCCTGCCACGCCTGCTCGGCCTTGGCACCCTTCTCTTTCGCATCCCAACCGGCATAGATCGCCGACGGCACTTCAAACGCGGCGTGATCCCAGCCCAGTGCGGCCTTGGTGAGATTGATTTCGTCTTGCCCCAGCGGCGCGCCGTGGCAGGCGTGGCTGCCCGCTTTATTCGGCGAACCAAAGCCGATGGTGGTCTTGCAGCAGATCATGCTCGGCTTGTCGGTCATGGCCTTGGCCATCGCGATGGCCTTTTTGATCGCCTCGGGGTCGTGGCCATCGACATTGGCAATGACGTGCCAGCCGTAGGATTCAAAGCGCTTAGGCGTGTTGTCGGTGAACCAGCCCTCGACATGGCCGTCGATGGAGATGCCGTTGTCGTCCCAAAACGCGATCAGCTTGCCCAGGCCCAAGGTGCCTGCCAACGAGCAGGCCTCGTGCGAAATGCCTTCCATCAAGCAACCGTCGCCCAGGAACACGTAGGTGTGGTGATCGACGATGGCGTGGCCTTTTTGATTAAAGCGACCCGCCAATACTTTCTCGGCGATGGCCATACCGACCGCGTTGGTGATGCCTTGGCCAAGGGGGCCGGTGGTGGTTTCGACGCCGGGCGTATAGCCGTATTCCGGGTGCCCAGGGGTCTTGGAGTGGAGTTGGCGGAAATTCTTCAACTCGCTGATCGGCAGATCGTAACCGGTCAGGTGTAGCAACGCATAAATGAGCATCGAGCCGTGACCATTGGAAAGCACAAAACGGTCGCGATTGGCCCACTGTGGATTGCGGGGGTTATGCATCATAAAATCATTCCACAACACCTCGGCGATATCGGCCATACCCATGGGGGCGCCGGGGTGGCCGGAATTGGCCTTTTGCACGGCATCCATGCTCAAGGCACGAATGGCGTTGGCGAGTTCTCTACGAGCGGGCATACACATCTCCTCAAAGTTTCAAACTAAAAACCGGTGTCACCCTAAACCCGCGTGTACCACGCCCTAAGGTTACGGGGAAAGGCATTCCTGCCTCACTAAACCGCATATTCTCGCCCAGGTCGCGCCTGGGGGCAATAGACACGCAACGCGAGTGTCACATTCTCGCCACACATACCACACAACTGGCTGATATTTAAAGCTTTAAATTTTTTAATGCAATAACACGAGATTATGAATAGACAGCCCGTTTATGTTGCAGTATCCTTTGCGATCGCTAAATCTCCCCCGTTTTATCTAAAAACGGTGTTTAGGTATATGAGGAATAACGAGGTTATCATGTCGGACAATTTTGTTTTTACGTCAGAATCGGTATCAGAAGGCCACCCGGACAAGGTCGCAGACCAAATTTCAGATGCCATCTTGGATGCCATCTTAGAACAAGACAAACGCGCGCGCGTCGCCTGCGAAACCCTGGTGAAGACCGGTATGGCCTTGATCGCCGGTGAGATCACCACCTCGGCGTGGGTGGACATGGAATCCGTGATCCGCAACACCGTTAAAGAAATCGGTTACAACAACCCCGAAATGGGCTTCGATTGGGAATCCTGCGCGGTGCTCACCGCCATCAGCAAGCAATCCGCCGACATCGCGGTGGGCGTGGATGAGACCAAAGAACACGAACAAGGCGCGGGCGACCAAGGCTTGATGTTCGGCTACGCCACCGACGAGACCGACGTGTTCATGCCCGCCCCCATCACCTACGCGCATCGCTTGATGAAACGCCAGGCCGATTTGCGCAAGAACGGCACCCTGCCCTGGTTGCGCCCGGACGCCAAGAGTCAGGTCACGATGGTGTATGAAAACAACGTACCGGTGGCGGTAGACGCAGTGGTCATCTCGACGCAACACGCCCCCAGCATCAGCCACAAAGACCTCACCGAGGCGGTAATCGAAGAGATCATCAAGCATGTGATTCCGGCCAATATGCTGCACGGCAAGACCAAATATTACGTCAACCCAACCGGCCGTTTCGTCATCGGCGGCCCAGTGGGCGATTGCGGCCTGACCGGCCGCAAGATCATCGTCGATACCTACGGCGGCTCGGGCCGTCACGGCGGCGGCGCGTTCTCCGGCAAAGATCCGTCCAAGGTCGATCGTTCGGCGGCTTATGCCGCGCGTTATGTCGCCAAGAACATCGTCGCCGGCGGTTTGGCCAAGCGTTGCGAAGTGCAGGTCTCCTATGCCATCGGCGTGGCCGAACCGACTTCGATCACCGTCAACACCTTTGGCACCGGCAAGGTCGCCGACAACCGCATCGTCGAATTGATACGGCAACACTTCGATCTGCGCCCCAAGGGCCTGATCAAGATGTTGGATCTATTGCGTCCGATCTATCGCAAGACAGCGGCCTACGGCCATTTCGGTCGCGAAGAGCCGGAATTCACCTGGGAACGCACCGACAAGGCCCCGGCCTTGCGCGCAGCGGCGGGGATTAAGTAAATAAGCGGTTTTTTGGTCGTAGGATGTGATGAGTAAAACGAACCGCATCGGTCGGGGCGATCCTTGATCGATGTGGTTTTGCTTCCACCGCATCCCCTTGGGGATGGATATGTTTGAGCCCGCTAGCTCACGTCATTTTGCTAAACTTATGCTGTTGGTGTGTATTCTGCTCACCAACCGGAGCTATGCCAAAGACGATACGCCACCGCATACCCTGCCCTGGCCGACGACGGCCACCGCCCAAGGTATCGCAGTATATTTCGGGCAGTATAAATTGCGCACCCCGATGAACTTTGACAGTGTAGTAGATACCGGCGATTCGCTCATATTCCGACAAGCAGATGCCTATATAGGGTTTGCAATGGAAGGCGAAAAGGTCGAAAATTCACCTGTAAAAACCGTCTCTAACGCCTATGCATGGGGACAAGCGGTGTTTCTACATAAATACCGCAACGCGGACACTGGGGAAAACGAAGTTGCATTGCTACAAAAACACTATCAAACGCAATATGACATTACGATTTTTCAACAACAACAGGATTTCGCGGTGTTGCTTTTTCCTAAGGATAGCGCCTCGCGTCCGGGAAACATTTTCATATTCAGCGAAAAAGATGCCAAAAAAATGCTGAATATCTCGTTCTCACGCAAAAATCGCCAGGAAATCGTTGCGCTGCTAGCGACATTAGCACGTTGGTGAAGGTTATAAATATGCTCACGGAATCAGAGATAGCAAATGTGCGATACGTTTTGGCGATTTTCGTCGGTCGCCCACGCGCCGTGTCCGTAAAAATTAATGAGCAGGTAGTGGAAGTGGTTTACAAGATGCTTGAAGGGGCGCAGAAATGTACGAAGCGTATAGATTTGTTGCCCAGACCCGCCCGGATTTCAACCGACATTGACATATATCTTGACCCAAATCGCAATGATAGCCACGCGTATTAATCGCGGTGATCAAGAACTTTATGATATGTGCAAAAACGCGGTATTATATACATGGGGCACGGAACTTGAGCTAGCCCAGCGCGGATTACGTTAGGAATATTTGCACGACTACAATTGATTAGGCTAACCGGCTGACCGCCGAGGAGCGCTGCAATCCGGATTCCGGACCAGGCTCGGCGAGAAGCCCATCTTTAACAACGGCGCTCGTTCAACCTAGAAACGATGGTTGAATGCAGTGGAGTGTGCGTTTTACCGTGCGCAGGACAAGGCGCAAAACGCCACCAATGGTGATCCCTTGGTAAGTTTTGCAACGCGGTCATGCGCGCGGCAAAACGTGCAATCCGCTGCATAGCGAACCTGACCAATGCGTGAGTGTTAAAACCGCGAAACTGCCATTTAGTTCATCGCGTTTAGAAGCTCAGTAGCGGTCAACCGTCGTTTCTAGGTTCAATGTGGAGATCGCACGATGAACGCTGTTGTTAATTCAAAGTTTTCCGACTACAAAGTCGCCGACATCGCCCTCGCCGCCTGGGGTCGTAAGGAAATCCAAATCGCCGAAACCGAAATGCCGGGCTTGATGGCCCTGCGCGAAGAATTCGGCAAAAAGAAGCCGCTGCAGGGCGCGCGCGTCTCCGGCTCGCTGCACATGACCATCCAAACCGCCGTGTTGATCGAAACGCTGGTGGAATTGGGCGCCCAAGTGCGTTGGGCCTCGTGCAACATCTTCTCGACCCAAGACCATGCCGCCGCCGCGATCGCCGCCGCAGGCGTGCCAGTGTTTGCCTGGAAAGGCGAAACGCTGGAAGAATACTGGTGGTGTACCGAACAAGCGCTGACCTGGACGGACGGCAAAGGCCCCAACATGATCCTCGACGACGGCGGCGACGCCACGATGTTGATCCACAAGGGCACAGAATATGAGAAGGCGGGCAAGGTGCCTGCGCCGGAGGCCAACGCCAACGAGGAATGGAAGGTATTCCTTGCGCTGTGCAGAAAGACCCTGGCCGCCAATCCAAAAAAATGGACAGACATGGGCAAAGCCATACGCGGCGTGACCGAAGAAACCACCACCGGCGTACACCGTTTGTATCAAATGCAGGAACGCGGCGAGCTGTTGTGGCCCGCGATGAATGTCAATGACTCCGTAACCAAGTCCAAATTCGACAATTTGTACGGCTGCCGCGAATCGCTGATCGACGGCATCAAACGCGCGACCGACGTGATGATCGCCGGTAAAATTTGCGTGGTGCTGGGTTACGGCGACGTGGGCAAGGGTTGCGCGCAGGCCTTCCGTGGCATGGGTGCCACCGTGTGGGTGACCGAAATCGACCCCATCTGCGCGCTACAAGCCGCGATGGAAGGTTATCGCGTCGTCACCATGGACGCCGTGGCCAACCAGGGCGACATCTTCGTCACCACCACCGGCAACGTCAGCGTGATCAATCACGGTCATATGCAGGCGATGAAGGACGAGGCCATTGTGTGTAACATCGGCCACTTCGATTCCGAAATCGACATCGCGTCGTTGGAAAAATATCAGTGGGAAGAAATCAAACCGCAGGTCGATCACGTCATCTTTCCGGATGGCAAAAAGATCATCGTGCTGGCCAAAGGCCGTTTGGTCAACTTGGGCTGCGCCACCGGCCACCCCAGCTTCGTGATGTCGGCCTCGTTCTCGAACCAGACCATTGCGCAAATGGAATTGTTTCAAAACGCCGAAAAATACGAGAAAAAGGTCTATGTATTGCCTAAGATTCTGGATGAAAAAGTCGCGCGCGCGCATCTGAAAAAGATCGGCGTCAATCTGACCACCCTCACCCAGGAGCAGGCCGACTACATCAATGTGCCGGTCGCAGGCCCCTACAAACCGAACCATTACCGTTATTGATCGGCGGCGCGGATGACGCGCGACACATCCGGTAGCGTGCGCCGCGCGCACGGTTCGTTTGGTTTCGCACCGGACGGATACGTGCGCATGGCGCACGCTACTGTCTACACGCAAAACATTAGCCCACCCTACTTCTATGGTGTACACACATGGAAACGCAACGTAAACACATCAAGCAATTCAGCTTTGAATTTTTCCCGCCCAAAACACCGGAGGGCGCGGAAAAACTGCGCACTGTACGCACCGAACTCGCGCGTCTCAAGCCCAAATATTTTTCGGTAACCTTTGGCGCGGGCGGTTCGACGCAACAAGGCACGCTAGAGACGGTGGTCGAGATCCAAAAAAGCGGTTCCGACGCCGCACCGCACTTATCGTGCATAGGCTCCACGCGCACCCAAATCCGCGCTATTTTGCAGACTTACCGGGACCATGGCATCTCGCACCTGGTAGCGTTGCGCGGTGATCTGCCCTCCGGCATGGGCGCGGGTCCGGTCGGAGAATTTCGCCATGCCAACGAATTGGTGGAATTTATCCGCGCCGAGACCGGCAAATTATTTCACATCGAAGTCGCGGCCTACCCGGAATTTCATCCGCAAACCCAAAACCCGCGCGCCGATTTGCAAAACTTCAAACGCAAGGTCGATGCCGGAGCCAATGCCGCGATCACCCAATATTTTTACAACGCCGACGCCTATTTCCGCTTTGTCGAGGATTGTGAAAAAATGGGATTGGATATTCCGATTGTGCCGGGCATTATGCCCATCACCAACATCGCGCAACTGGCGCGCTTTTCCGATGCCTGCGGTGCGGAGATCCCGCGCTGGCTGCGCAAGCGCCTGGAAGGATTTGGTGAGGACAAAGAAAGCCTGCGCGCCTATGGTGAAGATGTGGTCAGCACGATGTGCCGACAATTATTGAAAGGCGGCGCGCCAGGATTGCATTTCTACACCATGAACCAAACCGGACCGACGCTGGCGATTTGGAAAAATTTGGGGTTGTGAAATTAAAAAACGCCTGGATTTGCAGGCGTTTTTTCCTATTGCACGCGGAATATTTCGCAAGTATTCTCGCTTTATGAAGGTAATACTGTCGTTTATTAGAGACCGCGCAAAAACAAAAATCGAATTATATTAAGCAAATTGCTCAACCCTAACGTACATCACGGCGATGGCACACCAGGACAATCCGTAGCATTAACGCACCGCACCAAACGCAAATACACAACATCCGACTCTGTTGCTGCCGCACCTGCAGTAATCAATAAGCCCCCAGACCGCATTCCGGCCCCATCAAAATCGACCGCCAGCGCCCTCGCAACATCAGTAGTTGTCGCCGAATCACCTAAACGAAAGGGGGTGCTAGACCAATAAAATCCGCTCTTTGTATTTGGAAACAAGTCCCAATTTACGCTTGGAGCGCTGCACCTGCGCTCAATAATAGAATTTAATTCTTTAAACGTAGGCACGCGCCAATTGCTGTATTTTAGATACACAACAGGCGTGTTGCGTATCTCCGCCGCTTTCGTTAGCGCTTGCTGCCAAGTGAAACTTGGTTGGGTCGCTTGATCTACTTCGCAGGCTACTACCGGTGTTTTACCGACAGGCGTTATTGTATATCCCATACTACACCTGGCCCACATTAAACCGGATAGTTTGTCTGTCACGACACTACCGTCTTCACTCACAATAAATCTGTTGTCGGGCGTCGTTTCTGTCACGCCGCTAACAACCGCAGTGGAATTGCATTGCGCCGCATAAACCCCATTCGCCAGCACGACCGTTAACAGGGCCGTCGCCGTCAATTTGCGAAAGAACGCGCGCCTCGCCCCCATCATTTTATAGAAGTTTCCAGTGTTTTGCATATCATTCGCCATATAATAACTCTAATCATGTACCAACATAACGCGATTAGCGTCATGGGAAAGTAGTTTTTGATTAACAACGCTGGCGCCGACTTCAGGATAAAATGACATACCTAAATGGGTGGCGCCGCCTAGCGTTTCCACACTCAAATAGTCCCAGAACCCGACGGCCGATGTGCCAATGGACAACCACCAAAAATAAATTGGGTCATGATAAAACCACTTACCGCCCTGACTAGGTAATGCCACAGGATCGTACAATACTAAACTCCGCAGCTCTTCTATCGTTGGCATTCTCCATCCGGTCATACCACAAAGCTGCTCGTGATTGACCTCTGCAACAAAATAGTCGGCGTAACATTTTGCGGAACTACTACCTGCACACTGCACTGTGGCGTCGCTATTAGGGCTACGTGCGAGCGAACCGCCATAAAAAACCAAGTCGTCCGCATGCACGCTGTGTGGAAGATTGTTGCGGCTGCGATCACCGTTAGCCCAAGTCAAATGGTTCTTGGCCTCCCAAGTCAAGCCGGTCTTTTCATCGTATACGCATGCGACACTGTTCCTAATTGTGAACAACGCTGAATCAGTGTGCGTAGTAGTAGTAGGATCCAAATCAGTGCTTTTCACTTTTATTTTAGTATTGGTATATGCGGTGTAACTTTGCGCAACGGTGGATGCGAGCGCATCTTGACCAGGAAAATCATTTGAGGCGCCGCCGTCACTACTACAAGCATTTTTAACAATATTTTTCTGTTGAGTAGCATCCAATTCCACACACGCGCGCACCTGCATAGGCGCTATCGGGCGTTTTTTATATTGCGGCGCATCGTTGGCGAGGATGGTCACTGTAATCGGGTTGGCGACCCTGACTTCCGACACCGTGACATCGCCCCCATTCATCGCCTTCAGTATGGCGTTATCGACACCTATGTCAAAGGTTTCGTTACCCTCGTCCTCGCCATCATCGACAATCTCGACTAACGCCGTCGTCGATGAACCATAGGGAGAAATCGTCAACACCGGCTCGACTAATTTGCCGGACAACTTGGCCTCGCCGGCTATACCGCCATCAAATAAAATATAGTCCGCCCATAGGGTAGCCGTTCCTGACGTGGATATGGGCACCTTGATCGGCAACTGTGACTGCCCGGCCACTTGAATATTAATGCGTTTTATAGATCTAGGTTGGCCTATCTCACCCGCCTCGCATGTTTTTTCATCACCACAAGTAAAGCCCGTGCCGACATCGCCCTCCCAACCAATATGCAACGTTGGCGCATCATCGTCATTAATTATCGTGCCATAGGCCTTATCCCAACCCTCCACGGGATCGGACGCGTCGAATTCGCCAGCGGAACTTAAGTCCACTCGCATCAATTTCTTGTGTTCGTAATATTGATTGTTGTGCAATTTGACCGATACGATTTTTTCAGTCTCGCCAACCGGGAAGGTCAACCGAAAACGTTGTATTCTCTCAAAATTGCCCATATTTGGGTCAACGTTAGCGTCATGCACATCCGCGCAATCGGCACCACGATCTTTTAACGCCACATCCGACGGGCATCCCCCATACGCATTGACGTACACCGCAACGGCTTTACCATAAGAACCCACTAAGGCCACTCGAAAATCTATGCTTGCAGCGGATTCGCGCGCGGTTGCGTCGTGGATGTAAAATCCATCGGGCAAAGGCTTTTCGGTATTTGGTGTTGGACGTTTTGCGCAACCGCCTAGGATAATCGCGACCAACGCCAATGACACGCCACCCACTCGCCACCCATTCGTATGCACTGCTTTCATCATTCGCCTCAGACTCACTGGCACTACAAATAACAGGTTGTTTTTTAAAGCGTTGGCATATTCGCCGCTGTACCGCATACCCTACAAGCCATAGGTTAACCACCTATTAAGCCGCGATTCCGGCTAGATCGAACATAAGCGACTATAATACCGCCGATTGATTCTATGTACCAGAGTGACGGATATGAAAAATGGGGAAAATAAGGCGTGGGCGACCCGCGATCAGAGTGTCGTGTGGCATCCCTGCACCCAAATGAAGGATCACGAGCGTCTGCCTATCATCCCCATCCGCCGGGCCCAGGGCGTGTGGCTGGAGGATTTTGCAGGTAAGCGCTACCTTGATGCGATCAGCTCGTGGTGGGTCAACCTGTTTGGCCATGCCAACCCGCGCATCAATGCAGCGCTTAAAGCGCAATTGGATGAACTCGAACACGTGTTATTGGCGGGATTTTCCCACGCCCCGGCCATCACGCTGGCGGAACGCCTGATCGCCCTCGCGCCCCCGGGTTTAACGCGTTGTTTCTATGCCGATAACGGCTCATCGGCGGTCGAGGTCGCGCTTAAGATGAGCTTTCACTATTGGCGTAATCGCGGACAACCGCAAAAAACGCGCTTTGTGACCTTGAGCAATAGCTATCACGGCGAGACTCTGGGGGCCTTGGCGGTGGGTGATGTCACGCTCTATAAAGATATTTACAAACCCTTGTTAATGCCTGTCATTGTCGTCCCCTCGCCGGATTGTTATCCGCGTGCGCCGGAGGTGAGTTGCGTCCAACACAGTGAGCGCATGTTTGCAGCGATGGCGCAAATCTTGGCCCGGCAGCAGGCTGAAATCTGCGCCGTCATCGTCGAACCTTTGGTGCAGTGCGCCGGGGCGATGCGCATGTATGACCCGGTGTATCTGCGTCTGTTACGCGCCGCCTGCGATCACTATGGGATACACCTGATCGCCGATGAAATCGCCGTGGGCTTTGGGCGTACGGGCAGTTTTTTTGCGTGCGAACAGGCGGCGATTACGCCGGATTTTTTGTGTCTGTCTAAGGGTTTAACCGGCGGATATTTGCCTTTATCCACCGTCCTCACCACGTCCGAGGTGTATGCGGCGTTTTATGCCGAGCACGCCGCGCAACGCGCGTTTTTGCATTCCCATAGCTATACCGGCAACCCGCTCGCCTGCCAAGCGGCGTTGGCGAGTTTGGACATTTTTCGCGCCGATGATGTGATAGAAAAAAATAAATCGCTCAGCGCGCATATGGCGCGCGCCTTAGCGCCGTTGCATGTACACCCCCACGTCGCCGAGGTGCGTCAAACGGGCATGATCGCCGCTGTTGAGCTGGTGGCGGATCGCGCGACGCGCACACCTTACCCTCGCCATGAACGGCGTGGTCAGCGCGTATACGCATATGGATTGGAGCACGGCGTATTGTTACGCCCGTTGGGCGATGTCGTGTATTTCATGCCGCCCTACGTGATCACCCCATCCGAGATAGATCTGATGGTGGAGGTGGCGATACGCGGCATAGAATGGGCGGTCGCGGGTTAAAATGGCCGTTGTAACCCCAAATATTCGCGCTGCGGCATTTGTAAATGATAGCCTTGCTCGCGCATATTGCGCATCACCACTAACACATCCTCTTGCGCCAGCGTACGTCCGGGATATAACTCCAGGTCGAACACAAACTCCGGCTGACCGAACACGGCGAGCAACCCTGCCGGTAATTTATCGAGATCGGCGTTGCGCGGCACATACAAATATGTGTCGGCCTTTTTGCGGCTTTTATAGACGGCGCACGACACGCGTTGCGTAACATGGGGTGGGTCGAAGGGGATTATCGTCATTGGCAATGCCTCTGATCATCCATGCCCATCAACGGGAACGCGCGCGGAAACCGGCAATAGTGATTATTATCATGCCTCATCACCAATGAAAACGAATTTTCAATCGACGCGTCAAAATAATATACGTCCTGGTTGTCATAGGTATGCGTAACGATGTTATATGCACCTGCCGATAATAAGCCGTCATCGCGCGCCCACACATCATAGTTGACCGAAGTGACTTCCAGCCCGGCATCAAGCCTTCCCAGTACATGCAGGGTCGTACCCGTCTTGGCGTCGATCGAAGATAAAATGGCGCCTTGCGCATCCCACGTTTGTATCACTAAGCTTTTTAAATCATTATCGTTGAGCACGGGGTCATACACATGCCCATAGACCACGGCAACCGCATGGCTGTTAACGCCATAATCGTCGGCGATGAGTGAGCTGCCTATTTCTTTACGCACCAGGTGATAGCGATCATCCTCGACAGATTCAATAAACACCGAGTTTTCCTGCACAAACACGTCGTAGATATAATCCGTAGTATTTGGGGTCGGCACCAAGAAATCTACGCTTGGCGTTGCGGCATCCCAAGATTTAACCACTAACTTGCCGCCCGTACTGCCCCAATCGAGATATAATATCCCGTCAGGCAACACCCATAGATCGTTTATTGCGTTATTCTTTGTGACTAACGGGGTGATCGTATTCTTGGCATAAGTGTCGGTGTCGGGGAAACGATAAATGTTGGTGCTGGCAACCGCGCCAACGGTATCCAAATGCCACACGTGTAGCAATAATGCGTCATTATCCGCATACCATTCCCAGTCGTCTGCACCCACATTAAATGCATCTGGATGAATTGCAGGGGCGTCCAGCTTATTGGTGGTCGAATCATATTGAAAAAAACCGCCATTGATTTGCAGCCAATATTTTTTTTGCGCGGTGCGGCGTAGACGGTCGGGCTCGCGGGTAATCGCTTCCACTGGCGTCCCATCGCTATAGTTAATGACTTTTAACGTGGGCGTCTGCGCGTCCGCCATCATAAAATCGGCACTCAGGTATTGCAGTGTGTTGTTGCTGACGACCAAAAATCCTTCCACCGAAGCGTCGCCATACGCGTAAATCGCGGTCACGATATCGGTAACGCCGGGGGGCAGCAACCGAGGTTGTACAGTCTTAGCGTCGCCCATGGTGATCGCAGACCACCGCTTGACGCCGGTGGCGCAGTCGCCGCTAACAGTTTTCTGATAGAGATACATCGTATGATGTTGTTCGGGATAATGATAGGCCACATAGTCGTTGCAAATCACGTCGGCGGCGGTTTCCGCCGACACCGGCATAGGCATAGGCGGTTCCGCGCTGTTGAAACCGGCCATATAAAACCTTCCGCCTTTTGTATACAACATACCCGTTTCGCGGAAGTTATGCACCAGGAATTCAGCGGCGGAATATGCGCCGGTTTTTAGACGCGCGCGGGGGGTTATTTTCTGCGTGCTTACATCGAGCGAGTCGATCAAGGTAGACGACGCCTTGAGCGCCTTGGGGTTGGCCGCATAAAATGCCGAGGTCAACCAGTACTCCGCACCGGTTGAGTCATAGCGCAATTCTTTGGCGTAAAACGGCAAGTAAATGTCCGAACTGCCGGATTCTACGCCATGGCCATGCCCGGTTGGGGGCGGATTACGCGACACATCGCCGCCGAAACCACATGCGGACAAGCCTAACACCATCAACAACATCACCCAGCCCGTACTGCGACTCACGTACATATACCTAACACCTGATCCAAATCAAAGGTTTTATGGCCCGCTGCATATCGGAGGTTTAAGCAGCGTAAGATCCGGCCGACAGCACGTTAAATATCAGTTTTATCTTAAGGACTTATTAGACTCACGCTTGATTCTCGAGCGGGGAAAGTGTATATTAAAACCGTATTTATTTCAGGGCCGATCAACAGGCCACAACGCTGTGTGAGGAGAGGTCATTAACAATGAATATGTCAACCGCACCAGATCCAGATTATCCTATCCCAGACGCCTACCAGCTAGCCGACCTGACCAACGGCTGTTATGTCCGTGTCGCTGCGGGCGGCCATTGTTTTTGGACGGAAATCGCCAATATCGAGGGCAATATCGCCACCGGCACGATACGCCGGGAACTGGCCAGCGGCTTGTGCAGCAGCACCTTTCCAACCAATAATGTGCGGTTCAGATTAGACCAGATCACCAATACCGGCTGCGGCCACTACTGTTGGTGTTGATCGTTTCAGAGAACCTAAAAATCGAAATATAGCGTTAATCGCACTGAATTGCCCGTTTATCCAGCGACTATACCCCACGCAGCACCTCCAACGGAGGCCGCGTCAGCACCTTACGACTACCCAGCAAACCCGCTACGCCTACCGTAATGGCCCCACCCAACAGGCCCACCAACCATAACCACGGGTTGATATGCCACGGCACTTCTAATACCCGCACCGCCACCACCGCCGCGATGACGCTGGCCAGGAGTGCCGCCACGCCCCCGGACAAGGCCCCAACCACCAGGAATTCTACGCTTAAGGCGCGCAATAATTGCGCGGTACGCCCGCCCAGGGTACGCAGGATCGCATTTTCCAATACGCGTTCATCGTGCGTCGCTTGTATGCCCGCCAACAATACGGTCACACCCGAAAACAAACAAAATAGAAACACAAATTCGACTGCCGCACTGACCCTATCCATAATGCCGCGCACCTGTTGCATGATCGCCGCGACATCAATAACGGTCACATTGGGTAAGGTCTGTACGACGGTATTCAGCCAGGCGGCCTGCGCCGTGGTGAGATAAAAGCTGGTCATATAGGTCGCAGGAGAGGCGTCTAATAAACCGGGGCTCGCAAGCACAAAAAAATTGGCGCGAAACGAATCCCACTGCACGCTGCGCAGGCTCGTGACGGGCGCTTCGACCGTTTGTCCGGCAATATCGTAGCGCAAGCGATCGCCGAGTTTAATGCCCAAGGTTTTTGCTATCCCCTCCTCCACCGACCACTGCGGCGCGGGCGTCGCCCCTTGCCACGCTACGCCTGCGACGATTTTGCTTGCCGTATCGATGTGTGCAGTCCATGACAGATTAAATTCGCGTGTGGCCAAGCGCCGCGCGCGCTCGTCGGCCAAGGTCTCTAATGCCAATGGCGCTCCATTGATCGCAACCAAGCGTCCGCGCACCATGGGATATAACGCGGGCGCTGGCAGGCCTTGGCGCGCGAATAAATCGCGCACGGTGCCGAGTTGATCGGTTTGTATATTGATCAGAAAACGATTCGGCGCATCGGCTGGCAGCGTTTTCTGCCAGCTTTCAAGCAAATCGTTGCGCACGACGGTAAGCAGTAAGAGTATCATTAACCCTAATCCAAATGCCACGACCTGCACCACCGTATTAAACGCGCGCCGCGTAATATTACTGACGCCGAATAACCACGCGCCGTTGCCACGTCGTTGCACGGCGCGCATAGACACGATCAACACGCCCGCGATGCCCGCCAATAACGCTATTCCTAGCGCGATTCCCAGCGCCACGATGGCGCCCAAAACGACACCGCCCGCTTGCCAAAAAATGAGCCCCGCGATGGCCGCGACGCCACTGCTATAGGTCAGCACGCCCGGCATTTGTAACCCACCCAATTCACGACGCAACACGCGCAAGGCCGGCACGTTACGTAATTGCAACAATGGCGGAATCGCAAACCCCGCCACCGCCACCACGCCCGTCGCAACGGCACCCAACACCGGCCACACTGAGGGCGCAGGCACGGCGACGTTTAAGGTCTGACCCAAGATTTCTATTATCACCCAATGTGCGGAATATCCCACCACCAGACCCAGCGCGATACCGAATAACGATAGCAACGTCAATTGATAAATATACAGGCGCAAAATTAAATTTTGACTGGCCCCGAGACAACGCATAATCGCGCACGCGTCTAAATGCCGTTGCACAAAACGGCGCGCCGCCAGCGCAATCGCGATACCCGCCAAGATCACGCTGGTCACTGCCGCCAGACCCAAAAATTGCCCCGCACGCGACAATGCCGCGCGGATTTCCGGACGCGCATCCTGCACACCTTGCAGCGCCTGTCCCGGCGTCAAACGTACACTGATGGCGTCGCGAAAACGCCTCACCGCAGGCGGTTCGCCGGCAATCAGTAATCGATATTCGACACGGCTGGCGGGTTGTAATAATTGCGTCGCAGGTAGATCATCTAGGTTCATCAGCACTTGTGGCGCGATACTAAAAAAATCTCCGCCGCGCCCAGGCTCATGCGTTAACACCGCGCCGATGCGCAATTCGCTATTTCCGACACGCGTATATTTGCCGACGGCGGCGTTTAGCGCCGCTATCAAGCGCGGTTCCAACCATACCCCACCGCGCGGCGGCAAGGCCGTCGTCACGCGTTCCGGGGCGAACGGCGCATCGGCAATCCGCATCTGACCCCGCCGTGGAAATCCTGCCCCCACCGCCTTGATGCTGGCCAACTGCGCCTGGCCATCGCTCATCACCATGCTTGGAAAACTCAACACCTCGGTGGTCTGCAAGCCTGCGCTGTGTGCCATGCGTGTAATATCGCCGGGCACCGGACGATCCGAGGTCAATACTAAATCGGCACCCAATAATTCATTCGCTTGCAGACTCAAGGCGCGTTCCAAACGATCCGTGAAAAAGCCGACGGCGGCGACCGCCCCGACCGCCACGGTGAGCGCCGCAATCAAGACGCGCAATTCCCCGGCACGCGCATCGCGGCGCAATAATGTCCACGCCAATCGCCATGCCTGCACTGGGCTCTTCATTGCGCGACCTCGCTGACACATCGCCCCGCCTCCAGTCGCAATACGCGTTTACAGCGCTGCGCGAGGTGTTGATCGTGTGTCACCAATAACAATGTCGTGCCCAGTTCACGATTGAGTTCAAAAATCAGATCGATGACTTGCGCACCGGTACGCGCGTCGAGGTTGCCCGTGGGTTCGTCGGCAAGCAAGATGGCCGGACGTGGCGCGAAGGCGCGCGCCAGGGCGACGCGTTGCTGTTCGCCTCCGGACAATTGTTTGGGATAGTGCTGCAAGCGTGCGCCCAAGCCGACTCTGTGCAAGACGTCGCGCGCCGCCGTTTGCGAATTGCCGCGCCCGACGAGCTCCAAGGGCAACATCACGTTTTCGAGCGCGGTAAGCCCCGGTAAGAGTTGAAACATCTGGAACACAAAGCCCATGCATTCACCACGCAGGCGGGCGCGCCCGTCTTCATCCAGATCAAATAGTTCCTGCCCCTGGATGCGCACACTGCCGCTGCTCGGCTCGTCAAGCCCCGCCAACAAGCCCAACAAGGTGGACTTGCCCGCCCCCGATGTACCGACGATGGCCACGGTCTCACCTTTATGCACAACAAACGAAATATCTTGTAGAATTTGCAGTTCGCCGTCCGGGCTCGGGACATTTTTGTTAAGCTTAGTGACTTCGACCACGGCATCTATAGGGGCTTGCATATTCATGTTTCGATTCCTATGTGTGTTCGTCTGCGGACTCGTCAGCGCCACGCCGCAGGCCGGCACGATCTTGGTATTCGGCGACAGCCTCAGCGCGGGTTACGGCTTGCGCGACCATGAAGGCTGGGTCGCATTGCTCGCGCAACGTTTAACGCAACAACAACGCGATTTCCAAGTCGTTAACGCCAGCATCAGCGGCGATACTACGCGTGGCGGCCTGGCGCGCATACCCCAGGCCTTAAGCGCTCATCAACCGGACATCGTGATCGTCGAGTTGGGCGCGAATGACGGTTTACGCGGCCTGCCCTTAACCGACATGCAAAAAAATCTAGAACAAATCATAACACAATGTCTAAAGCAAAAGGCCCAGGTGGTATTGGTGGGCATGCGCTTGCCGCCCAACTACGGGCCTACTTATACTAACGAATTTGCGCGCGTATATACACGTATCGCCCAACGCTTTAAACTGGCCTTGGTGCCGTTTTTGCTACAGGGATTGGAACAAAATAAGGGCGCATTTCAAGCGGATCAACTGCATCCGGCGGCGGCGGCGCAAGCGCAATTGCTGGAGAATGTGTGGCGGGTGTTGGAAAAGCTCATCAAAAAATAAAACCCAGCGCATGAATTTTATACGCTATGACGCCCCTGAAAGGCGCGCGCGAGGGTGCCTGCGTCGATAAATTCCAATTCACCGCCCACCGGTACACCATGTGCGATACGCGTCACTGGGATGCCATGCGAACGTACTAATTCGCTAATAAAATGCGCGGTGGTTTCGCCTTCAATAGTCACGTTCGTCGCCAAGATAATCTCGCGCACTGCATCGCGCTGCAAGCGCGGCAATAGATCGTGTAACCCCAGATCTTCCGGACCTATACCGTCTATGGGGGATAAATGCCCATGCAATACGAAATATAAGCCGCGAAAACCCGTGGCCTGTTCAACCGCCAAGACATCTTGCGGGTGTTCGACGATGCACAATACGCTGGGATCGCGGCGTAAACTTGCACACAACCCACATAATTCGTTTTCGGTGAAGGTGCGACAACGCACACAGTGGCCGATGGCGCGCATGGATTCCTGCAACACCTGCGCAAGATGCACCGCGCCCACACGATTGCGTTCCAGCAGATGAAAGGCCATGCGCTGCGCCGACTTCGGTCCCACGCCCGGCAGGCAGCGCAAGGCCTCTATCAATTGTCCTAACAACGGACTGGTCATGCGTTGATCAAAACGGCAGTTTAAAGCCGGGCGGCAGATTCATCCCGCTGGTCAGCGCCGACATCTTACTTTGTGTCGTCTGCTCAAGTTGGCGCACGGCGTCATTGAACGCCGCCGCGATCAGATCTTCGAGCATTTCTTTGTCTTCCGTCATCAAACTAGGATCGATGGCGACACGTTTTACATCGTGTTTGCCGGTAATCACTATGCTCACCATGTTGCCACCGGCATTGCCGGTGACCTCGATGTTTGCAATCTCCTGCTGCGCCTTTTGCAAGTTGGCTTGCATCTGTTGCGCCTGTTTCATTAAGTCTCCGATACCACCACGCATCATTTTTCTCCCACGTTACACATCAGTTTGCATACTACGAACTCCATGCGACGCCGCGCCATGAATCTATTTTTTTTCGTCTTTGTCGCTTATCGGTCGCACCGCTTCTATGCGCGCGCCCAACAATTCTTGCATCGCGCGTACATTGGGGTCCGCACGTATAGTGTCTTCCGCCTGTTGTTGCCGGGCGCGTCGCTCGCGCTCACCGCGCTGGGCGGGTGTCTCCGCTCCGTCATCGCGCGTTTCTATCACCAACTTGATGTTGGTATTGTAATACGTCGCCAAGGCCTTTTGCAGCCGCTCGACCGTCAGCGCCGTTGCGACATTGGCCTGACCTGGTTTGATGGAAAGGGTGATCTTGTGATCGTCGCGCCCGCACCACGTACACTGACGCGCCAATTCGCGCACCATGCCGCTGAGATTGAGCGCTCCAACCAAATTGACCCAATCCGGCGCATCCCCGGTATACGTTGGGCTCTTTTCTTCGCCTATCGGCAACATCGCCAGCGGCGGTGCCACTTGAGCCAGAGGCGCGGCGGTCTTGGGCGTCGCTGGTGCGACGCGCGACGGTGTGGCCACGCGTGCGCTGGCAGCGGTTGCCGGTGCGGCGATAGGCATAGCGGCAGATTGACTAGACCATTCGCCGGTCACCGGCTGGAAGGCCAACATGCGTAGCAAGGTCATTTCCAACGCCGACCGCGCGTCGCTGGCATGGGGCAAATCGCGGCGTCCCAGCAAGGCGATCTGATAAAATAACTGTACGTCTTCCGGCGACAATTGTGTCGCTATAAGATGCAAACGTGCGTCGTTCTCCGCCGAACTCGCCTCTGGCACCACCTGCGCGACGGCCACCTGGTGGAGTGCGCTCAGCAATTCGGAGAGCACTAAACCGCTGTCCACCCCCAGCTCGGTCAAGCGCTGTACCACGGCCAATAAGGCCCCACCCTGGCGCTGCGCCAAGGCGTCCAAGATATCCCACACCTGGCTGCGATCCAAGGTGCCCAACATATTGCCGGTGGCCTCCAGACTCACCTGACCACCCCCGAAGGCGATGGCCTGATCCACCAAACTGAGGGCGTCGCGCATACTACCCTCGGCGGCACGCGCCAATAAATTCAGGGCGGCGGCTTCATTGATCACGGCCTCGGCCTGCAAGATGAATTGCAAGCGCTGGGTGATTAAACCGATCGGAATGGCCTTTAGATTAAAGCGTAGGCAACGCGACAAAATAGTGACCGGTAATTTTTGCGGATCGGTCGTCGCCAACAAAAATTTCACATGCGGCGGCGGTTCTTCCAATGTTTTCAACAATGCGTTGAAGCTGTGATTGCTGAGCATATGCACCTCGTCGATGAGATACACTTTATACCGCCCGGCGCTGGGCAAATATTGTACGTTTTCGAGCAATTCGCGAGTGTCTTCGACCTTGGTGCGCGAGGCCGCATCGACCTCTAACATATCGACGAAACGCCCTTCATCAATGGCCACACAGGCACTGCATAGGCCGCACGGATGGGCGCTAACGCCTTGCTCGCAATTCAAGGATTTGGCCAGAATACGGCCGAGCGTGGTTTTACCCACGCCGCGCGTCCCGGTGAATAAATAGGCATGATGTAAGCGGTTATGATCGAGGGCATGGATCAGCGGACGCAATACGTGCTCTTGCCCCACCACTTCTTCGAAGCGGCGTGGCCGCCACTTGCGCGCCAGGACTTGATAACTCATCGCGTTGCCCTATCCCAATCATTAAGGGCGGCAGCCCGTACCAGCCCTGACCCGGCACCCGCGCCACCGCTACCGCTGCTCCCTTCCGGGCCTGACGGGGTTCACAGCTTAGCGTTGCGGGGGGACCGGCACAGGCCACCATAACCAGCCCACCGGGCGAAACCCAATGGGCAGGGGGCGATTATAGAAGACCCTGACCTCACCCGCAATGCGAGAGTGCGATCATCGGCGGGGTATTTTTTTCGCCTACCCGATTATGCCAAGCCCAACGCTCAATGAAACTCGATTTCCAATATCGCCTTGATCGTCCAGGCGTCGGCGGCGGAGGTTAAACCGCGCCCCACACCGATGTTAAAGGGGACGATTTCATTATCGAAATCTACCACTGCATAGAGGGAACGCGCCTGGTCGGCCAATTTGTCAAAATTATCGGTGGCCCCAAAATCCGTAAACTGTTCCAAGCCCAACATCAACGTCGGGGTGACGTGCCGCGCGATCTTGAGGCCTAACTCAAAATTGGGGGCATTCCCTGCGCTGCCATCGGAGTAGTCTTTGCCAAAGATGGGGTTAAACCCAAACAACCACTGCTCGGTCCTGTAACCTCCAATGAAACGGAACTCGCTAGACCACGCCACTGGTTCGAATTTCTTACCGACATTGGCCAATTCGACGTTTAAGCCGCCATACCACCCCGCACCGTGATGGGTGGCCTGCTGCACGGGCAACCACTTTACCCGCCCCTTGAGCCCTGCCAGGTA
>CAKKRP010000053.1 GCA_919902765.1 Gammaproteobacteria bacterium
GTAGGCGCGCGGCAACGCGGGCCATGACAATGGGGATGCGAAAAGTGCGGAAACGCGTCCCCAGCGGGCGCGTTCGTCGTCTTATGCACGACACCAACGCAAGTCTACACATCATCATTTGTATCACGACACATGGCCGCACCCGGGCGCTTTCTGCATTGTGCCAGGGTAGGAAGTTGCACTTCTGGCGATTTTGTCTATCCTCTTTGAGAACCTAACGAGGCAGTAACTATGAGCACGGGCGCGAACATCAAAGAACGTATCCTGGAAGACATCAAAACCGCGATGCGTGCGCAGGATAAGATACGCCTGGGTACCTTACGCCTGATTACCTCCGCGATTAAACAAAAAGAAGTCGATGAACGCATTGTAGTGGATGACGCCGATGTATTGGCTATACTAGATAAAATGATCAAGCAACGCCGCGAATCTATCACCCAATTCGAAGCCGGGGGGCGACCCGAATTGGCGGCCAAAGAAAGTGCTGAAATCGCGATCATCCAGGAATATATGCCCCAACCGCTGGGCGATGCCGAGATCGAGCGGTTGGTGGCAGCGGCGATCACCCAGACGGGGGCGTCCAGCATCAAAGACATGGGCAAGGTCATGGGTATACTCAAACCCCAGATGCAGGGCCGGGCGGATATGGCAGTGGTCGGCACTAAGATCAAAGCCAAACTCAGCGCCTAGCGACACGTCATGCACATGCGCCAAGGAATCTCCCCGCCCGCAGGCGCGCAATCCAGCGAGTTGAAGGTGTAAGGTGGGCGGAAGAATACCCCGGGAATTTATCGACAACCTCGTGCAGCGCGTAGACATCGTAGACGTGATCAACGCGCGCGTCGCGCTCAAAAAAGCGGGCGCGAATTATATGGCATGCTGCCCTTTTCATAGCGAAAAAACGCCCTCTTTCACGGTCAGCCCGAGTAAACAGTTCTACCATTGTTTCGGCTGCGGCGCGCACGGTACGGCGATCTCTTTTCTAATGAATTACGAACGCCTCGAATTTATCGACGCGGTAAAAGAATTGGCGCGTGAGGCCGGGGTAGAACTCCCGCGCGAATCGCATACGCCGCGCCAAGATGGCGTGGATCCGGCCGCCCTCTATGAATTATTGGAGCGTTGCGCGGTCTATTATAAACGACAGTTGCGCGAACACCCGGAGCGTAAACGTGCAGTGGATTATTTCAAAGGTCGTGGCGTGAGCGGCACTATCGCCGCCGAATTTGAATTGGGCTACGCCCCGGAAGGCTGGGACCACCTCGCGGCGGCCTTGGGTCGAGACACCCACACCACCCAGTTGTTGGTTCAGGCCGGGATGTGGATATTACGCGAAGGCAAGGGCGGCTATGACCGCTTTCGCGAGCGCGTGATGTTCCCGATACGCGATTATCGCGGGCGCGTCGTCGGTTTTGGGGGTCGCGTGTTAGACGACAGCACCCCCAAATATCTCAACAGCCCGGAAACCCCTGTTTTTCACAAAGGCCAAGAACTCTATGGCCTGTATCAGGCACGCCGCGCACTCAACCCGTTGCCGCGTGTGTTGATCGTGGAAGGCTATATGGATGTGGTGGCCCTGCATCAACATGACGTGCGTTACGCGGTCGCGACCTTAGGTACCGCCATGACGCCGCACCATTTAGAGCGGGTATTGCGTTATTGTCGTGACGTGGTGTTTTGTTTCGATGGAGATCGCGCGGGTCGCCAAGCGGCATGGCGCGCCCTCGAAAACGCCCTCCCCTATGGACGCGACGGCGTGCGGTTCTCATTCGTATTCTTACCGGAAGGCGAAGACCCCGATAGCCTGGTGCGACGCATCGGCGCCACGGCCTTTAACGCACTGGTGGATAAAGCTACACCGTTATCAACTTTTTTCTTTGAAAACTTAAGCTTAGAGGCCGATATACGGAGCATGGACGGTCAAGCAAGAATGGTGGAGCGCGCCCGGCCGCTGTTAGCCAAGCTGCCTGAAGGGGCGTTGCGATTGATGATGCTAGAACGCCTGGCGGAATGGGTCAAATTGGACGCCCATGTGCTGATGCCGCACCTGGCGGCCCCCGCCACCGTGCGCCACCCCAAGCCTGCCGCCCGCAGCATGCGGGGCGCGCACCATGTCGCCTCCCCGGTGCGGCGCTTAATCGCGCTATTGCTCCAGCAACCGGCGCTCGCCCAACAAGTAGCACAGCCCGAACGCTTCGGCGCACTGTCTGAGCCCGGCGTGCGATTGTTGCAGCAATTACTTGAATTTCTTAACAATAAACCCCATATCACGCTCGCGGGCATACTCGAACACTGGCGCGGCAGCGAAGACTATGCCCACCTATTGCGCATCGTCGAGGAAGACGTGTTACTGCCTGCGGCTGGATTAGAAACCGAATTTCAGGCCAGTGTCCGCCGCCTGGAGGCGTGGCTGATCGAGCAACAAGTCGAACAATTATTATCTAAATCGCGTTACAGCCGTTTGGACGAGCAAGAAATGGTGCGTTTAAAGGATTTGTTGCACCGGCAGCATGAACAAGGTGTTTTATCGGTGGAAGAACCTACCTCTAGTAAAAATGCTTACAATTAATCTAGCAAGGTAAGTTATACTGGCGGGCTAACTTTAGTGCAGAGTCGCTAATTATTATGAATGCAGATCAGCAATCGCAAATCAAACTCCTCATTGCCAAAGGCAAGGAGCAGGGCTTTCTCACCTATCGTGAGGTGAACGATCACCTGCCCGATGAAATCGTCGATCCCGAACAGATCGAAGATATCATCGGTATGATTAACGATATGGGCATCCCGGTGCATGAAATTGCGCCGGATGCCGATCAAATGATCCTGACCGAAACCACGCCGGTCGCCGATGAAGACGTGGCCGAAGAAGCGGCCGCCGCCTTGGCGCAAGTGGATGGCGAATTCGGCCGCACCACCGACCCCGTGCGTATGTATATGCGCGAAATGGGCACCGTGGAATTATTGACCCGCGAAGGCGAAATCGAGCTTGCCAAGCGCATCGAGGATGGCTTGCGCCAAGTGTCGGTAGCCCTGGCGACCTACCCCAAGACGGTCGGTTCGCTGCTGGCCGAATATGAAAAAATCGTCGCTGAAGGGCGGCGTTTATCCGACATCGTGGTTGGTTTTAACGACCAATTCGATGTCGAGCCGGTCAATACCTCCAATTTCAAACCCCCGATTGAGGCGCTGGCCGACGAGGAATCCGTCAAAGATGACGAACCCGCCGATGGCGAGGCCGCCACCGAGACCGAGGATTTAGGCCCCGACCCCGAGGTCACGCGCGAACGTATGACGACGCTACGCGGCCATCAAGACAAATTGAAGGCTACGGTTAGCAAACACGGCTATCGCAGCAAACAGACCGAAGCCAGTGTATTGGCGCTGACCGACTGCTTTTTAGAATTCAAATTCGCACCGCGTTTTGTCGAGCAGATGATCGGCGACATGCACAGCATGGTGGACCGCATACGCGGTTATGAACGCGTCATCATGCAAATTTGCGTCGGCAAGGCGCATATGCCGCGCAAGCAATTTATCACCACGTTCCCGGAAAACGAGACCAACCTCGACTGGTTGGCCGCGCGCACCAAAGACGGCAAGGAATATTCGCCAGTCTTAGAACAATATGCAAAAGAGATTCGTAACACGCAACAAGAATTGCTCACCATCGAACGTGACTGCGGCATGCCGGTCAGCGCGATCAAAGAAATCAATCGCAAAATGTCCATCGGCGAGGCCAAGGCGCGGCGCGCCAAGAAAGAAATGGTCGAGGCGAATTTGCGTTTGGTGATCGCGATCGCCAAAAAATACACCAATCGCGGCTTGCAATTTTTGGATCTGATCCAAGAAGGCAATATCGGTTTGATGAAGGCCGTGGATAAATTTGAATATCGCCGCGGTTACAAGTTTTCGACCTACGCGACCTGGTGGATACGCCAGGCGATTACGCGCTCCATCGCCGACCAAGCACGCACCATACGCATTCCGGTCCACATGATCGAGACCATCAACAAGCTGAATCGCATTTCGCGTCAAATGCTGCAAGAAATGGGACGTGAGGCGACACCGGAAGAATTGGCCAAACGTATGGAAATGCCAGAAGATAAAATCCGCAAGGTGCTGAAGATTTCCAAAGAGCCCATCTCTATGGAAACCCCCATTGGGGACGACGAGGATTCGCACTTGGGCGATTTTATCGAAGATCAATCCATCCTGTCGCCGGGCGAATCGGCGACCATGGAAGGCCTGCGCGAGGCCACGCTACGCGTGCTGGAAGGACTCACCGCACGTGAGGCCAAGGTCTTGCGGATGCGCTTCGGTATCGACATGAACACCGACCACACCTTGGAAGAGGTCGGCAAACAATTCGATGTAACGCGCGAACGTATACGTCAGATTGAGGCCAAGGCATTGCGTAAATTACGCCACCCCAGCCGCTCGGAGCAACTGCGCAGCTTCTTGGAACAATAATCAGCCGCTCCCAAGCCCATGGCGCATCGCCCTGGGCTTGGTTTATACTAAGCCCCGCCAGAGCAGCGCCCTCAACGGCGCCCATCCCCATAGCGGGCCTGTAGCTCAGTTGGTTAGAGCAGTGGACTCATAATCCATTGGTCCTCGGTTCGAGTCCGAGCGGGCCCACCAATTTTTAGCGTTTACAAAAAATAACGCCAACCCAACACCATCCCCCCGCCATTCATATATTTAGGCGACCCTTTGACATTTTCTGCCAAGCCGTCGCTGACATAGTAGCCACCCTCGACATAGTAGGCGCTATTGTTCAGCAGGTTGGTATAGAGCTCGATGCCTGCGCCAAAATACGCGCCCAGGGCATAATATTCGCTAAAATATTTATTGGGATAGCATAGCAATACGTCGCCGTCCACGTACATGCGATAGGTTTTATGCGGCTGGCTGGTGCTGGTAATGCCTAGGCGATGAAAGTTGTAGGGGAAGGATTTTACGGTATTTTCAAGCTTATTAACGGTGCGCATAATCGCCAAATTCGCACGATAGCGCAATGCGACAAACACACCCGGCATTTCTTCGATGGGCCGATAATTGCTGGTGAGGTCCAGGCCCGCTGTAAAATCGTCGGCCACCTGCCCGACCAGCAAGGACAATGAATATTGCTGCAAGCGCATCGCGGCTACGCCGTAATCTTCTTCGGCGTGCAGCGGCGGTGCGCATGTCGCGGCCAGCCACAATCCAAACACCATGCCGCTGTTCCGCTGAATTTTATGGCGCATCTTGGTCATCCCGTAGGCGGTAGAAACCCGACTACCTATTGTAAAACAGCTGTGCGCAATTCGGCGCGCATAAAATGCTAGATACGCAGCACACCGCCGCGCTTATGCCTGGGAATATCTGGATTATAAACCACCATTACACCACCGCCTTATCCAAGGCCCGGTACGTCAGCGCCTCGGTTAAATGCGCGGTCTCCACACGTGGGAGTGCGGCGATATCGGCCACCGTGCGCGCCAGCCGCAAGATGCGATGATAGGCGCGCGGGGATAGGCGAAAACGTTCGATGGCGTGTTCCAATAGCGCGTGATCGCGATCGGCCAATGCCGCGACTTTGGCGAGTTCGCGATTGTTCAATTGCGCATTGGCCTTGCCTTGACGTTGCAATTGACGTTGCCGCGTCTGCATGACGCGCGCGCGCACGTCGGCGCTGGTTTCGCCCTCGGTAGTGGTCGCCGCGCGCAAGGCCTCTTTGGGCGGACGCGGCATCTCGATTTGCAAATCTATACGATCCAGCAATGGGCCGGATAGGCGCGAACGGTAGCGCTGAATTTGATCGGGCGTACAATGACAGCGCCCATTGGGATCGCCCAAATATCCGCACGGACAGGGATTCATCGCCGCAATGAGCTGAAAGCGCGCCGGAAATTCGGCCTGGCGTGCGGCGCGCGAAATGACGATACGCGCCGATTCCAAGGGTTCGCGCAAGACCTCTAATACGCGTCTATCGAATTCCGGCAATTCATCTAAAAACATCACTCCGTTATGGGCGAGCGAAATTTCGCCCGGCCGTGGGTGACTGCCGCCACCGACCAAGGCCACGCCTGAGGCCGTATGGTGCGGTGAACGGAACGGTCGCCGACGCCACGCGCGCGGATTGAAACCTTGGTCGCTGATGGAATGTATGGCCGCCGTTTCTACCGCTTCTTCTTCACTCATGGGCGGCAGTATGCCCGGCAAACGCGCTGCCAGCATGGTCTTGCCGGTGCCGGGTGGGCCTATCATCAACAAGCTATGGCCGCCGCTGGCGGCGATCTCTAAGGCGCGCTTGGCGTGGGGTTGCCCACGCACGTCGGCAAGGTCATGCTCGTCGCTAACGCGTTCTAACTCATTGGCGACCGCCCAGGGCAGCGGCCGTTGACCATTTAAGTGGGCGCATACCTCTAACAAGTGGCTTGCAGCCAAGACCTTGGCCCCGGTGACCAAGGCGGCCTCGCCGGCATTGGCCACCGGCACGACTAAGGTACGCCCGGCGTGGCGCGCTTGCAAGGCGGCGGGCAACACCCCGCGCACGGGACGTAATTCCCCGCTTAAGGCCAGCTCGCCCAAAAACTCGTAGTCGCGCAAGGCCTGCACCGGCACCTGCGCGGAGGCCGCCAAGATGCCCAAGGCGATAGGCAAATCAAAACGCCCGCCCTCTTTAGGCAGATCGGCCGGGGCGAGATTGATGGTGATGCGGCGTAACGGAAATTCGAACTGACTGTTTTGGAGCGCGCCGCGCACGCGGTCTTTGGATTCTTTGACCGCCGCTTCGGGCAGGCCGACGATGGCGAGATAAGGCAGGCCGTTAGACAAATGCACCTCGACGATGACCTCAGGCGCTTCGACGCCGACTTGGGCGCGCGTATAACTGACCGCCAGTGACATCACCCCGGCGTCCATTACGATTTGTCGGCAGTCCCACCTACGGTGGACGCCGACCCTGGCTGTGAGTGTTCCAACGCGACGACACGCCGCTCCAATTCTTCCAATTTGGCGCGTGTGCGCGCCAAGACCGCCGCCTGCACATCGAATTCTTCGCGCGTCACCAGGTCTAATTTATTAAACCCGGCTTGCAAGGCGACTTTGAGATTTTTTTCGACATCATGCCGCAAGTCTTTAAAACCCGAGGGCAAGGCATTGCTAACGTGTTGGGCGATATCTTCTAAAATTTTGGGATCGAACATGGCATAACCTCGCGCATATTATGCCGCCAGTGTACGCCAAGCCTAGGTCATCTGCCAATAAAAAAACGGCGCACTAGGCGCCGTCAAAATACACACAGGGAGGGAAAAATTTAAAACTTGACGCCTAGCGATAGGCTACCGGCCAAGCGGGCATTAGCCGTGCTGGCGCCGTCTTTGCCGACAAAAATTGGAGTTTTGGCCTTCACGTAGGCCGCTTCTGCGCGCACGAAGGCGTTATCGGACAAGCTATACGTAGGCGTGACGGTTACGGTATAGCCGTCTGTCACCGTGTAAATGCCCTTGGTGGTGGTATCGCTCAAATACTCCACGCGCACCGGCAGGGACATCTTACCCATTTTGGGCGTTACATAGAGCGCCATGCCGGTTGCGCTGGTGGCTTGACCGGCCGCTTGTACCGCCTTATCCAACATATGATAATCAACATTCGCCGCCACGCTGAATTTGTCCGCATTGTAACTCGCGATCACATCTACGATATTGCGACCGTTATATGCATCGTAATAACTCGCAGTTAAATTGACGCCTCGCACAGCCGCCAATACACCTACGACGGTCGCCCCGCTGCCGCCCGTAGACGTGTCGCTATTGACCTCGGCATAGGCTTGCGCGGCACCGAAATTATACGTCGCACGCGCGCCGGGATAAGTGACAGGCTGCGCACCCCACACCGCGCCCAACAATACATTGGGATTGGCAAAGGTCGGCGCGATTTCGTAGCCGATGCTGGTCGGTAATTTGCCGATATTCACGGTCAGGTTGGTGAGCGGCGCTATCGAAAAATCGGCCACATACATCCCAAAACCCTCACCCGCCGTGATCGAAGTAGGCGCTGACGACATCACGGTGGGCGTTTGCGAACGCCCCGTTTCTACATTAAACCCTAGTCCA
>CAKKRP010000054.1 GCA_919902765.1 Gammaproteobacteria bacterium
CGCTTGGCATATCTCGACCTTACCGGCAGCGGCAACGAAACCGCCGCACACGTGTTGGAAAATGGCCGCCTTACCCTCATGTGTTGCAGTTTTGATGCGCAACCGCTGATCTTGCGCGCCTACGGACACGGCGAAATCGTGCTCCCCCATTCCCCCGCTTGGCAGTCGCTTGCCCCGCTTTTTCCAGACATCCCTGGCGCGCGTCAGATTATCGTAATGCATATAGATTCCGTACAAACCTCATGCGGGTTTGCAATACCCTTTTATACCTTCGTCGCACACCGTCATGTGTTGGCCGAATGGGCCACCAATAAAGGCGTCACTGGACTGACCCATTATTGGCAAGAAAAAAATACGCGCAGCATTGATGGGTTGCCTACGCCTTTTACAGTGTAGAGGTTCCCTTTAATTGCGTTGGCGTCGCGCATCCGATCGAGCATCACAAACCACGTAGGAAATCACTCACATCAACTTGAGTGTTGTCGCACGCCTAAATCAATGTTCCAACATCGCAATCCCAGTCTTGATTGATTATGATATCCCCAGTGGAAGAGAAACATACCAACCCAACCGCCATGGAACGGTAAAACGATTGCTCGCAGGTAGTTAGGGCGCTTATTGGCGCCCTTTTTTATTTCAACCCCTATACAACATGTCAACGCCGGGCGGCCGCGTCCGAAAACGCCGATATACCCACTGATATTGTTCGGGCTGCTGCTGCGCCAACGCGGCGACCGCGTTATTTAACGCGGTAAGCGCGACCTGCATATCCGCCGCCGCCAAGGTCGCAGACATGGGCTGCATCCAAATATCAAAACCTCGACCATGCGGTAACCGTTGCGCGTGACATAACAAGGCGGGCGCGCCGGTCTTTTGCGCCAACCGCGTAAACAAGGTCATCGTGTTCGCCGCGACCCCGAAAAAAGGCGCGAATTCTCCCGCCAACGGGCCGGGATCTTGATCCGGCAATATGCCTACCAATTGATTATCCTTGAGCGCCGCGACTAATCTGCGCACGCCACCGGCGTCGGTGGGCACCAAGGTCGCACCAAAGCGTTGGCGTGCCGCGCGCACTATAGGGTCTAACGCATTTATCAGTGGTGGGCGATACATGCTGGTCATAGGGTGACGGGTCGATAGATATAAACCCAATACCTCCCACGAACCTTGATGAGGCGCGACGATAAACACCCCTTTACCCTGCGCCAGCGCCGCTTGCAAATGTTCCTCGCCATGCACGTTGCGTATCATGGCGTCAAATCGCCGCCTGGGCGCTAACCACACCCGCCCAACTTCGGTGAAAAATTTTCCACTTTCCACCAAGGTGGCGCGCACTAAACGCGCGCGCGCTTGGCGATTCAATTGCGGGAGACAGAGCGCGATATTGCGCCGCGCGACATGTCTTAATTCGCCGGAAAACATATATAATAAGTGCCCAATGAAAGCCCCTAGAACATGACTAATGGGCAAGGGTATGCGCGCAAACACGCGCAATAGCGCACGCGATACCGGCCCTCGGATACGCCTACGCCAACGTTGAAAAAATAATTTGCTAGGACTATCGCTCATACGGTCTTGAATTCGGGCTCAAAAACCCGTCATTATCCTGAATAATCCCTCATTATTCAAAGAAAAACGGTACTGAGAATTAATGATACAGTGATTACCGCTTCCCTTTTGGGCGGCTTCGTGCTTAAATTTATTTATGTGCGTATAAAATTTTTTGGAGGCTAGATGTCTGACATTCAATCAATATCCGCTAAAGAAGCATGGAATTTAATGCAGGAAAAGCCGCAAACCATACTCGTCGATGTGCGTTCGTCGATGGAATATTTGTTTGTCGGCCACCCGACCGGGGCGGTGCATATCGCCTGGATAGATGAACCCGACTGGAAGGTCAATCCGCACTTTATCACCCAGGTGCGCCAGCTTGTGTTGGGCGGCGTCATCCACGAAGACGAAGATTCCGGCGTCCCCGTGTTGCTGATTTGCCGTAGCGGTAAACGTTCGTTGGAGGCCGCCCATGCGTTGATCACCGATGGCCTCACCGATATTTACAATGTCGAAGGCGGTTTTGAAGGTCCCTTAGACGAACACCACCACCGCAGCACTTTAACGGGCTGGCGCCACGCCGGACTGCCTTGGGAACAGTGTTAATTCGCCATAAACTGGTATACTTGCGGCCTTTGGCGAAACACCACCCGGAGTGACCGTTTTGAAACACTTGCCGTCCACTGCGCTGCTGCGCAACGCGCTGGCTAAGCGCATCCTGATCCTCGACGGGGCCATGGGCACCATGGTTCAGACTTATAAATTGCAGGAACAAGACTATCGCGGCGACCGCTTCGCCCAGCATCCGGTGGATGTCAAAGGCAATAATGATTTGTTGGTGCTGACCCAACCCGACATCATTAA
Organism: Gammaproteobacteria bacterium; assembly: GCA_919902765.1. Classification (GTDB taxonomy): domain Bacteria; phylum Pseudomonadota; class Gammaproteobacteria; order S012-40; family S012-40; genus CAKKRP01. The sequence goes on from CAKKRP010000054.1 coordinate 2,416, forward strand.
GGCCATCCATCAGGCCTATCTCGATGCCGGGGCCGATATCATCGAGACCAGCACCTTTAACGCGACCCGCGTGTCGATGGCCGATTATGAAATGCAGCCGCTGGTGTATGAATTAAACGTCGCCGCGACGCGCCTCGCGCGCGAGGTTTGCGATGCGGCCACAGCCAAAACGCCGGATAAACCGCGTTTCGTCGCCGGGGTGTTGGGGCCTACCAGCCGCACCTGTTCGATCTCGCCCGATGTCAATAATCCCGGTTTTCGCAACATTCATTTCGATGAGTTGGTCGATGCCTATTACGAGGCGATCGGCGGTCTGGTCGATGGTGGCGCGGACATTTTAATGATCGAAACGATCTTCGACACCTTGAATGCCAAGGCGGGCATCTTCGCGTGTAAAAAATATTTTGACGAACACCAAATCGAACTGCCCATCATGATCTCGGGCACCATCACCGACGCCAGCGGACGCACGCTGTCCGGTCAAGTCGTCGAGGCATTTTGGAATTCCGTCGCCCACGCCGAGCCTATTTCTGTCGGATTAAACTGCGCATTGGGTGTGGTGCAACTGCGTCAATTCGTCGAAGAGATGTCCACCGTCGCCAGTTGTTATACCAGCGTACACCCCAACGCCGGTTTGCCCAATGAATTCGGTGAATACGACGACTCGCCGGAATTCATGCACAAACACATACGCGAATGGGCGCACAGCGGATTCTTAAATATCGTCGGCGGTTGCTGCGGCACCACGCCCGCGCACATCCAATCCATCGCCCAGGCGGTGGCCGATGTGCCGCGTCGAAATATCCCAGAATTACCGGCAAAAACACGACTTTCCGGGCTGGAGCCGCTGAACATCGGCGAAGATTCGCTGTTCGTTAACGTCGGTGAACGCGCCAACGTGACCGGCTCGGCGAAATTCAAACGCCTGATCCTCGACGACAAATACACCGAGGCCTTGGATGTCGCGCGCAACCAAGTCGAAAACGGCGCGCAAATCATCGATGTCAACATGGACGAGGCGATGCTGGACGGCGCCGCCGCGATGCAGCTTTATTTGAATTTAATCGCCTCCGAACCCGATATCTCGCGCGTGCCGTTGATGATAGATTCGTCGAAATGGCCGATCATCGAGGCCGGTTTGAAATGCGTACAAGGCAAAGGCATAGTCAATTCTATTAGCATGAAAGAAGGCGAGGCCGAATTTTTGCGCCAAGCGCGTTTGGTGCGTCGTTATGGCGCTGCGGTGGTGGTGATGGCGTTTGACGAACTCGGTCAGGCCGATACGTTTAAGCGCAAGGTTGAGATCTGCGCGCGTTCGTATAAACTGCTCACCGAGCAGGTCGGTTTCCCGCCGGAAGATATAATTTTTGATCCGAACATCTTCGCGGTCGCCACCGGCATCGACGAACACAATAACTACGCGGTCGATTTTATCGAGGCCACGCACGCGATCAAGCAACAACTGCCGCACGCTAAAATTTCCGGCGGCGTGTCCAATGTGTCGTTTTCGTTCCGTGGCAACGAACCGGTGCGCGAGGCGATACACACGGTGTTTTTGTATCACGCGATCAAGGCCGGCATGGACATGGGCATCGTCAACGCCGGGCAGCTAGGCGTATATGAAGAAATCCCCGCGCTGTTGCGCGAGCGCGTCGAAGACGTGGTGTTGAATCGCCGCGCGGACGCGACCGAACGTTTACTGGAAATCGCCGATCAATTCAAGGGCGGCGGCGCGCAGGCCAAGACCGAAGACCTCGCATGGCGCGACTGGCCGGTCGCCAAGCGCTTGGAACACGCCTTGGTCAAAGGCATAGATCAATACGTCGAACAAGACACCGAAGAGGCGCGACTACAAGCCGCCGAACCGATACACGTCATCGAAGGCCCGTTGATGGACGGCATGAATGTGGTCGGCGATTTATTCGGCGAAGGCAAGATGTTTTTGCCGCAAGTGGTCAAGAGCGCGCGCGTGATGAAAAAAGCGGTTGCGGTGTTGATCCCGCACATCGAGGCCAGCAAAACCGGCGGCCAAAATGCGGCCGGAAAAATCTTGATGGCGACAGTCAAGGGCGATGTCCATGACATCGGCAAAAATATTGTCGGCGTGGTATTGCAATGTAATAATTTTGAGGTCATCGACCTCGGCGTGATGGTGCCTGCGCAAAAAATCCTCGACGCCGCGCGCGAACACAAGGTCGATATCATCGGCCTGTCGGGTTTGATCACACCGTCGCTGGACGAAATGGCGCACGTTGCCAAAGAGATGGAACGCCAAGGTTTTGAAATTCCGCTATTGATCGGCGGCGCGACGACCTCGCGCGTACACACGGCGGTGAAAATAGAACCGCATTATCACGGCGTCAGCGTATGGGTGAAAGACGCCTCGCGTGCGGTGGGTGTCGCGCAAAGCCTGATCAGTCGCGATTTGTATAAAAAATATGTCGCGGATATCAAAGAGGAATATACGCAAGTACGCGCCCAACACGCCGGTAAAAAATCACACACACACTATTTAACACTGACCGAGGCGCGCGCCAATAAAATTAAAATCGACTGGACGGATTATACGCCGCCGGTGCCGACGTTTTTAGGCACGCGTGTTTTCAATAATTATCCGTTGACCGAGTTGCGCGAACGCATCGACTGGTCGCCGTTCTTTTTCGCGTGGGAGATGCACGGCAAATATCCTGATATTTTTAATGACCCGCAACAAGGCGAGGTGGCGCGTAAACTGTTCGACGACGCGCAAAAGATGCTGGACAAACTGATCCAACAACAGTGGTTGAGCGCACAGGCGGTGGTCGGCTTTTATGCCGCAAATAGCATTAATGACGACGACGTGGAACTCTACAGCGACGATGCACGCAGCAAAGTGGCGACCACGCTGCGCTTTTTGCGTCAACAAAACCAAAAACCGCCGGGCCGCGCAAATCAATGCCTGGCGGATTTTATCGCCCCCAAAAACAGCGGCAAAAAGGACTATATCGGCCTGTTCGCGGTCACTACGGGTATGGGCATAGATGAGCACGTGAAAAAATTCGAGGCGCAACACGACGACTACAGCGCGATTTTATTAAAGGCCTTGGCGGATCGTCTGGCCGAGGCCTTCGCCGAACGCCTGCATGAGCGCGTGCGCAAGGAATTCTGGGGTTATGCCAGCAACGAGCAACTGGAAAACGCCGCGCTGATCGACGAAAAATATCGCGGCATACGCCCCGCGCCGGGTTATCCCTCCTGCCCCGATCACACCGAGAAGGGCACGTTATGGCAGTTGATGCAGGTGGAAAAAAAGGCGGGTATTTCCATTACCGAACACTACGCAATGCTACCCACAGCGGCGGTCAGCGGTTATTATTTCGCGCACCCGCAAAGCGAATATTTCGTGCTCGGTAAAGTTGCGAAAGATCAAGTCGAAGATTATGCGCGGCGCAAAGGCATCAGTGTCGCCGAGGCGGAACGTTGGTTGGCACCGAATTTGGCGTATGAGGGGTAAAGTGAACGATCATATTTGCCGATAGCGATGCCGGCCTCGCTGTGATGTTGCGTGGGAGGCACCAAAAATTCCTGGCCACCAAATTGGCGATGGCCGATACCGCATTTGATGTGTTGCTAGAAACCGGTGTACGTATACAACCACTGCCAGTATGGGAAGATGAATGGCAAACCCGTGAGCAATACAACAATCCTCGCTTACTGGAAACCGTTGATCGTGAAGGAATACGATTATGACAGTTTCGGGTGGGCGCAGTACCCTTATCAAGCACCGCCGCTATCCCTTTTGCACCACCGTCACGGGATCGCACGGCAAAGGCCATTCGCCGCCCAGCAGGCGATTGATCGCCAACACGCCAAATAATTGAAATCCGCGCAAGGCCTCGGGCGGATGCCCGGCCACACACACCAGCGGCTTAACGCCCTTCATCCCCATAATCAGCGGCCGGCCGGATTTCATTTTGACGCCGTCGATTAACAGCTCACCGGTCTCGCGCACCAGGTCGGCGATAAAATCGCGCCCGCCCACGGCCGTGCCGCCGGAGATCGCTATCATATCGTAGCCCTGCAACGCATGCTGTACGGCGCTGCAAAATGCGGCAAAATCGTCGCGCATTATCCCGATGAAGGTCGGTAGGCCGCCAGCGGCGCTCACCGCAGCGGCGAGCATCGGGGCGTTGCTATCATAAATGGCGCCGACACGAAATTTTTCGGTATGGGAAATGACTTCGTCGCCGCACGAAAAAATCGCCACACGCGGTTGACGGGTCACCTTAACCGTCGCAAACCCTAGACTCGCCAAATCGCCAATATCTTTGGGCGTTAGGGCGTGGCCTGCGGGTAATAAACGCGTGCCTTGATGAATATCATAACCCTGTTCCTCGATAAAAAAACGCGGCGCAAACGGGCGCTGAACTGGAAATTTTTGACCTTCCAGCACGGTGTCCCAAGGCCGCACCACGGCGTAATCGCCCTCAGGCGCGAGGCAACCTGTGACTACGCTCAAGGCCTCGCATGCGCCGAATTTGGGTACCGTTGTATCGCCAGGCGCTATATGCCCCACAACGGTAAAAGTAACGGGCGCCGCCTCGCTGGCCTGCGCGGTATCCTGACAGCGCACCAAAAAACCCTCCACAATGACACGTGGATAAGGCGGGACATCCCTGGGCGCGACCACATCGACGTATAATGTGCGGCCTAAGGCCTGCCATAAATCCGTTTCTTCGGCCGCCAGCCCGCGTTTAGGCACGGCCGAGGCGAACAATTGCTGGGCCGCCAGTAACGGGTGGGTATCTTGTACGCTCATAGCATCTACTCACAACTTTAGGTGAGCCACATCTTACCGGGCTAATGGGCCGCTGTCGACCCTCGAATCGGGCGCGAATCGTGCTAAAATGTCGCGTTATTATGCCCTCACTTGCACAACTTCCCATTGGCATCTTCGATTCCGGCGTCGGCGGCCTGACGGTCGCGCGCGCCGTTATGCAACGCCTGCCCCACGAGCGTATTTTATATTTTGGCGATACCGCACGCGTGCCTTATGGCGTCAAATCGCCGGATACGATACGCCATTTTGCCCGGCAAATAACGGCATATTTGCTCGAACAGCGTGTCAAATTGCTGATTGTCGCGTGCAATACGATGGCGGCCGTCGCCGTAGAAGAAATCCAAAAAATGTCACCGGTACCGGTGCTGAACGTACTTGCGGCAGGCGCCCGCTACGCCGCACACTGCACGCGCACTGGCCATATCGGCGTGATAGGCACCTTGGCCACCATTAACAGCCACGCCTACGACCACGCCTTGCACGCGCTCACACCGACACTGGATATCCACAGCCAGGCCTGCCCATTGTTTGTGCCGCTCGTCGAGGAAGGTTGGTTAGATCACCCGGTCACACGCCTGGTGGCGCAAGAATATTTACAGTCGCTATTGGCGAAACGAATCGACACATTGATACTGGGGTGTACGCACTATCCGCTGCTCAAACCGCTCCTCGAACACGTCATAGGCGATGACGTCACGCTCGTAGATTCCGCAGCCACCGTCGCAGATCAAGCGGCGGAACTGCTGGCAACACATAAACGTCTGCGCAGCGCCGACGCGCACCCTGAACACCGCTATTGTGTCACCGACGTGCCGCAACGGTTTCAAGAAGTGGGCGGACGGTTTCTGGGCCGACCCTTGCACAATGTCGAATTGGTTGCGCTATAAAAAAGGCCGAACAGCGCTGTTCGGCCTGCGCGTAAAAAAACATTTATTTTAAATTACGGCGTTAACAATTTATATCCGGCGTAGTCGTAATCTATCACGGCCGTGACACCTGCCGGCACTTCAGACACACCGGCGATCAAATCCGCCGTCACCCACTTGCTGCCGCGCATGGTGTTTTGACACATCACCACCGACACACCGCGCGCAATTAAGGCTTCCACCAAGGCACGGCTGGGATTGCCGGTGGTAACGCTAAACGCCGTGTTATATGCGGCGTCATTCAGCAAAAAACGCCCGCCCGCGCCATGACCCACTACGGCAATGCGATAGCTTTTATTAATCTTCATCGCATACATATTGTCGTAATTGTCAGCCATGTTTTCGACATTTTTCAACTGCTGCGCCACCCCCGATTTGTGCAAGGCGTTGTTGCTGAAATTAATGACCACCTTAATATCGTCGCGTGTATTTAAACAACGCGTGATATCGCTAGTGCCGGCGCCGAATTCCACATCCATCGCGGCCTTTGCCACAGATGGGCAAGACGCCGCTTGCGCTGCGCCAACCATGCCGGCTGACAATATTAACGGCAACACTATTGAACTAATCTTCATATCCTTCCTCCACACTGTCGATTCACATCTATATTCCTTACCCGCGCACTCACGCGGTGCCGACATTGTAGGCTCAATTTATCAAGATATGAAATTTTTTTTGCGCAATGTTTTGATTTCGCTAAATTTTAATCAAAGCTTAATGCCCTCGCAAAAATCTGTCTCAAAATTGAGACAGTTGTTGGCACACACTTACCTCTCTCGTCAAATAAAATTGAAAACGCTACGGCCCGTCAGTAATATGTCATACAATTGTCGCTAGAATGACAAAGAATAAACGCACGCGCATTTATGGTCTATTATTAAAACAGGGGTATTAGTTTGTACGATTTATGCTTAACCGCCGACGATGGGACAAATGCCGACCTCAGCCTACAGTTTGAGATCAGGGCGGACGATATTTTCGATCACTTAGCGTGTGCCTACGGCAATTCGCCATGCACGGCACGCCCTCTGCAAAATAATGTCGGAGATTTCCCGCCTAGGGATTTGCCTGTTAAACGGCGCCACGCCCCCTGCGGGCCAACCGCCGCAGCAACTGTTTCAAGTCACGCGACGCGACATGCTTGCACCGATGTACGCCGCAGTGTGATCTTCAACTAAAAAGGGAATACTATGACTATGCTCGACATCTTGCGTATGTGGTCGTCTAACATGGCCTTATCGCTCACCATTTGGTTTCTGGTACTGATGACATTTATGTATCTGACACGCGCGCCCGCGCACCGCGCCATTCGCGCCATTGCGCGCGTGGTACGCGCATTTTTTCGCATCGCGGCGCGCTCCACGCTACTGGCGGAACGCCGCCTCGAACAACGTAACCGCGAGGTGTTGTTGAATGCCGGGCAAGAATATACGGAACGCGTGTTAGAACGCGAATTTCATCGCGTCAATGCAGTCGTCGCGCGTGACCTCGGGGCCTATCCCGCACTGCATAAGCGACTCTCCGAGGAGGCCCGCCAAATCGACGAATATTATCGCCTCTCGGCGGATACGCCTCCTTCTCCTCCGGCCTGGGCCGAGGCCGTGTCCACCATCGCAAAAATTCCCACCCATGGCGATGCCTCGGTGGCGCGCATTTTAGAAACCATTAATGAAACCATCCAAGACAATCATCGCGACGCCATGCGCACTTATAGCAAGGCCTCGCAAACACGCCATCAAATCCTCAAAAAGATGTTGCCCGTATGGCGGCGCGCGGCGCAACAACTCGAACAGGTGCAATCGACCATCACCAGCTTGGACGACCGTTCCCGCGCCATTGATACGCATATGGGACGCCTGGAAGAAATTCGACGCGGCAGCGACGCCGCCGTACGCACCTTGTCTTCGTCTTCATTGACGCAGTTTTTTATCGCCGGCCTGGTGTTGATCATCGCTATATTCGGTGGTGTGGTCAACTTCCAATTAATCGCGCTGCCGATGTCCGAAATGGTCGGCGGCGGCAGCTACATTGGTTCGGTGCGCATGGCGGATATTGCGGCCCTGGTCATTATCATGATAGAAGTTGCAATGGGTTTGTTTTTGATGGAATCTCTGCGCATTACGCGCTTATTTCCCATCATAGGCGCCATGGAAGACCAAACCCGCAAACGCATGTTATGGGCGAGTTTTTCGATATTATTGATCCTCGCGCTGGTAGAATCGTCATTGGCCTATATGCGTGATTTATTAGCGGCCGACCGCGAAGCGCTCAATCAAGCGCTGGCGGGCGCGATCAAGGGTAACGCCGAATTCCGTTGGATACCCTCGTTAGGTCAGATGGTGATGGGCTTTATCTTGCCGTTTGCATTGACATTCGTCGCCATCCCCTTGGAATCATTCATACATGCCGCACGTACCGTCATCGGACACACGTTACAAGGCGGCTTGCGTATCCTCAGCGCCGGTTTGCATACCGCGAGCAGCGTCACCCACCATTTGGGCAACGCCTGTTTAGGTTTATATGATATATGTATATTTTTACCGCTACGCATTGAAGCCACCGTTCACCAACGCCACAAACCGGAACCAGTCATCGAGGAAGAGCAACATGCACACAAGCTTAAATAGGCAATATTATTTTCGTTCCAGATGGGTTAATGCGCTGCTGGGGATGGCGATCGCCGCCGGTCTATTGAGCTGTTCTGCGCCGGCTTCCCGCGCGACCGCTGTTTATCTGTTGGTGGATACCTCCGGCACCTACACTAAAGAGCTCGCTAAGGCTCAGGGTATCGTTAATTATTTATTGGCGACCTTGAACACCGGCGATTCACTGGGCGTCGCGCGCATCGACAGCGGAAGTTTTACCGAGAAAAACATCATCAACAAAGTCACGTTCGATGCGCGACCTTCGTTCGCCAATGATCAAAAACGCGCCTTTAAACGCGCCATCGACGATTATGTCGCCTCCGTGACCAAAGGCAGCGATCATACCGATATCACCGGCGGCATATTGCAAGCCACTCAATATCTGAACGAAACAGGCGCCAAGAAAAAATATATATTAGTATTCTCGGATCTCGAAGAAGATCTCAAAGAAGGGCAAGTGCGCGACTTCCCGTTGGAATTGATGGGCATCCAAATCGTTGCCGTCAATGTTACCAAATTACGCAGCGACAATATCGACCCGCGCGATTATTTAAACCGCGTCGAACAGTGGAAAAAACGCGTATCCGATGGCGGGGGCCAATGGCGGGTCGTGAACGATTTGGATAATTTGGATAAATTATTGAGCGGATAGCCCGCCTTTTAGAACGACTATTGCTAATTTCAATTCGTCTTTGGTAACCCTCGGATTCAGACCCAAAGCACCTGGATCCGGGCACCCCTCTAATGCGCGCCCGCCGATAATACATCGGGCTTTACGATGCGATTTTATCATTTATACTCCCCCTATGGACACCAACGAATTCACAAATGCGTTTGTACACCTCTATCGCGAGCTATATACGCGCCTACATACGCGCTGGCCCAAAGACGAATATCGCCCTAGCCCTGAAACACTGGCGGTACTGTGCCATTTGGAATACAGCGGGCCGATGACAGTCAGCGAAGCAGCCCTACACTTCGACCGCGCCCAATCGGCGATGAGTGAATTGTTCGAGCGCATATTGGAACATGGGTTAATCGCCAGAGTGCGCGACGGCCGGGACAAGCGGCGCAGCTTGATATGGCTTACAGATTCAGGGTTGGCATTGCTCAGACGTAGCGAGTCCGTACTCGATCATGACATGTTTTACCAATGCGCGATCCAATTGAGCCCGGAAACACGTACGCAATTGGCACAGCATTTAACCGCGCTGCTGACAGCCGCTAAAAAAATATCCACTAACCCACCAGGAGCACATGGCGATGCCCCAAGCCCATAATTGTCAAAGTTGCGGAATGTCCATAGAATCGGGGACATATTGCCCCTATTGTGTCGATGCCACGGGACAACTACAACCGTTTGAAGAACGTTTCGAACGCATGCTGCAATGGCTGCGTCAACGGGAACCCACACTGCCGCGCGCCGATGCAGAGCAGCGTACGCGCGAATATATGCGTAAAATGCCGGCGTGGCGCGACCATCCTGCTTTAAAAGCCCGATAATCATGTCAGGATATTCCGGAAAGCCACTAGCGACTAAACTCGGCTTCAAGCCCGGCATGACCGTGTTGCTGATCAACGCACCGGCAAGTTATAAGTCTTGGTTAGGCGAGATTGCTGAGCGGTTAACATATGTCACCCACCCAATGCCGGGACTTTTAGCCGGCCACCTATTTTTTACCGATGCGGATGCATTGACGCACACCCTTGTAAACTGCCGCGAGCAATGGGCGCCTGCTGGTTTTTTATGGGTTTCCTGGCCAAAACGTAGCGCCGGTGTGCCTACAGATATCACCGAAGACCGCATACGCGGGATCGCCTTACCTATGGGGTGGGTCGATATTAAAGTATGCGCGGTAGACCCTACCTGGTCAGCATTAAAACTGGTCATTCGCAAATCACAGCGTAACAAACCCCCACCGACACAATAAATATTTCCCATATAAACATTCAGTTACCGCCTTCCCTCCACATGCGCCCACGTCAAGTTTGCGCACCTTGCTGCCGATACTTCGAGACTGAGGCCGCAGTATGCCCTAGGGATCAGGTGGCGTGTTTTTTCGCGAATTGCTGGATTATTGTCATGCAAGCCTATGTAAAATCCGCTTTTTTGGATCGACGTGGCGATCTATTTACATTGGCGCAACAACTCCGGCGTATCGGCTCAATGCAATATTTACATGTAATCGACAGCGCAGACTCATCAATGTTTAACGCGAAAAAAAATGTGTTCATGCGGAAATTTGTCAGCGGCATCTTAGTTCCGGTATGCGTGCTGATAAGCGCAAAGTTCGCGCATAGCGCTGACAACAAAGTGACGTTGACGGTGGGCGTTGTGCCGCAACTGGACGTCCGCCGTACCTTCGAAATTTGGCAGCCCATTTTGGAGGCCTTGGAAAAACAATCCGGACTGACTTTTATTTTAGCACCGTCGTTATCAATTTCAGAACATCTGAAGCGCATTGAAAGCGGTGGTGCGGATTTACTCTACACCAACCCCTATTTTGCTAGGAATGCCATCGTCAACCACGGCTATGCGCCGCTGATCCGCGATGCGGAAGAAATGTTGACGGGAATATTAATTGTACGCACAGACAGTCCCATCGAAAAACTCGCCGAAATACGCGATCAAATCGTGGCGTTTCCCCACCCAGAGGCGTTCGCCGCCACCACACTGATGCGCTATTCGCTTACCCAACAACATATAAATGTTATGCAAAAATACGTGGGCAGCCATCAATCCGTCATGTTAAATGTCGTGCTTGGACAAGTAATCGCCGGAAGTATCGCCTCCAGCATATATGATCTCGCGTCGGCCGACCTGCGCGATAACTTGCGCATTTTGTATCGCACCCCGGAAACCGTCCCCCATCCGTTGTTGACCCACCCGCGCGTATCGACTACGACGCGCCATCTGCTAGTGCAAGCGATTTTAGAACTGGCGTCCACCCCGCAAGGTCGCGAGTTGTTTGCGCGTATCCCCATGAAAAAACCCGGACCCGCGACGGTTCAAGAATATATCTCCATCCCGGACGTGGGCGGGACGCGGCCCGAATCGAAAGCGTCGCCGCCATGAACATGCGCATCAAATTATTCGTTCCCATTCTAATAGCGGGGGCTGTTTTCGGCGCCACGTTACACTTTTATTGGTTGCCGCATTATAAAACGGATGAAGCGCGGGAAACTCTTAGAGAACAAGAAATCCTGGTGCAACAACTCCAAGAAAATCTGATCGACCCCTTACTCACGAGCGATTTGGATGCCATACATCGCACCATCGCGCAACATCTAAAATTCCATCCTTATTGGAGCGCGTTGGATTTAACCAATGGCCGAGGTATGCGCTTATACCCGATCGCGCCGCATACCACGCCACGCAAGCCTAGTGACGTATATATCGGCAGGGAGATATCCTATCAAGGATTGGTGTTGGGCAACCTGACCGTGACGATAGATACCTCCGGCGCGCTTGAATTGCTGTCTAAACGCATACGTGAGACCCAGATATTGTTTTGGATCCTGCTGTTAATCAGCGCCGGCGCAATTTATTTTATATTAGACCGCGTAATTTACAAACCCATAGAAGTCTTGACCGATGCGCTCAATGCCATCGGTAAAGGTGATTATTCCACCCCATTACCGGACCCGCATTCCACCGATTTTAACGGCGTATACAATGCCTTGTGTTTGATGAAAAAAAATCGATTTGAAGCCGAGCGGTCGCTCAGCCAGAGCAATATCGCAACCGCAATCGCGCTAAAGCAATTGGAAAATTACAAATTTGCATTGGATAAACACCAGATATTGGTCACACTAGACACTTTTGGCAACATCGTCTACGCGAACAACAAATTTCACGAACTGCTTGGTCAACACGCATTGCTCGAGCCAGCCTATCCCTATCAAAAATTTATCGCCGCGCAACACGGGGATGAGTTCATGTCCCATGTCATAAACACTGTCATGCTGGGCAGGGTTTGGCAAGGCGATGTGCTGCATGTCAATGCACAGAAACAACCGATATGGCTGAATTTATCGGTTGTTTTATTCGACAGCAACGCTGATAAAAATGAAAATTTTATCCTACTCGCCACCGACATCAGCGCCCACAAAGCGGTCGAGATAGCCTTACGCGAGCAACAGACCTTAATGCAATCCGTGGTCACCCATTTGCCCATCGTGCTATGGGCGATCAACGCGCAAGGCGTATTCACGCTTTCAGTCGGGCGGGCGTTGCGTGACCTGGGGCTCAAATCCGGAGAGGTGGCCGGACAATCCGCGTTTGAAATTTACAACAATTACCCGGACGTTATCTCACAAATTCGCCGCACCTTGTCCGGCGAGCAATTCGTCGCCGAAACACAAGTCGCCCAGCGTTGGTATGAAACGCATTATGCACCCATGCGCGACGCCAATAATACTATCGTCGGCGCAATCGGGGTCTCGACCGACATCACCGAGCGACGCGCCACCGACCAACAACTGCGCCTGGCCGCACGCGTCTTCGCGGATTCCAGCGAAGGCATTATCATTACCAACGAAAAGAAGGAGATACTACACGTCAATCAAGCGTTCACCACCATGACCGCCTATACCTCCGAAGAAGCGCTCGGACAAACGCCGAAATTACTTTCCTCAGGACGACACGACAAGGAATTCTACGCCCAATTGTGGGAAGAAGTGACGCGCACCGGGCATTGGACGGGTGAGATCTGGAACAAACGCAAAAATGGCGAACTCTATCCCGAATGGTTGGCGATCAGCGCGATACGCGATGATAAAAATCATATCACCAATTATGTCGGTATTTTTTCCGATATTACCGTACGTAAACGCGCGCAGCAAGAAATCGAGCGTATGGCGCATCATGATGCCTTGACAGACCTGCCTAATCGTAATTTATTGCGTGATCGTTTTGAACAAGCCGCCGCCCACGCGGCGCGTGAAGGCGGCAAGGTGGCGTTGATGTTTTTAGATTTGGATCACTTTAAACATGTCAACGACACCTACGGCCACCAGGTCGGTGATGAATTGCTCAAGACCGTCGCGCAACGCCTATCACACTGCGTACGCCAAACCGACACGTTGTCGCGACAAGGCGGCGATGAATTTTTAATCGTCATGCCACGCGTCGATGACGCCGCAAAGGCCGCGACAGTCGCAAAAAAAATCGTCGCCCAAATCGGCCGCCCCATCACCATTGATCGACATACGATCAATATCTCGGCGAGCATAGGTATAGGCGTATACCCCGATGACGGAGATAATTTTGAGGACTTAGTAAAAAGCGCGGACGCCGCCATGTACCACGCCAAACAAAGCGGGCGCAATCGATATCAATTTTTTGATGAAAAAATGAATGCCCGCACGCACAAACGCCAATCTTTGGAAGTAAAATTACGCCGCGCGTTGACCCAAGGCGAGTTGCAATTGCATTATCAACCGCAAATCGACTTGCGCACGGGCATCACTTGCGGGGCAGAGGCCCTGCTCCGATGGCACGACGCCGATCTGGGCGACGTGGCCCCGGATCGAATTATTCCACTCGCTGAAGAAACCGGCCTGATCCATCCGCTCGGCGAATGGATCATCCAGGAGGCCTGCCAACAATTCAGCGCCTGGCAAACACAGGGGCTAGGCCTAAGCTATATTGCGGTCAATCTTTCCACCTTGCAACTACACCGGGATAAACTGGCCGGATATATCGAAAATGTGCTGACGCGTTTAGGCCTACCCACTCACCGCTTGGAATTGGAGATCGCCGAACCGGCCTTGTACAAAGATCTCAACATCATACGCGAGACGCTGGCCAAGCTGCGTGACATGGACATGCCGCTGACCCTAGATGAATTCGGCACCGGCGCGACCCACCTCGATGACTGCGCAGACTTAGGGATACGCAAAATTAAAATAGACCGCAGATTTATCCACGACGACACCCAACCAAATCGCGCCAGGGCCTTGGTGAGTGCATTTATCGCTATGGCCCAGCCACTCCAATTGAAAGTGGTGGCCGTCGGCATAGAAACCCCTACCGAGCAGGGATTTTTACGCGTCCAAGGGTGCGATTATGGACAGGGCTATTATTTTAGCCAGCCTTTGCAGGCCAAAGAATTTGCCCAACGCGGGACTGAGCTACCGCGCAAAGCCGCAGGAAAGTGACACCTATACGCTCGACAAGGTGACGATTTTTGTCACAATGTGACAACCAAGGACAGATACAAGTTGCACATAGTTGTAAATTCACCGCTCAAACTGTGCGGTCTGTCAAATAATCCGAGGTCAAGGTTCACGCCCCAAGTGACGAATACAATGACACGGGCAAGGCAATGGCATACCCATTGCATTTAATACACATACTATAAGGTAATTTATAAAACTTGTGTAAAAACAATACGTTAACGTTTTCCTGTAACAGGAGTGATGAAGTCATGCGCGATCAAAAAGGTTTTTCGTTAATTGAATTGTTAATTGTGGTGGCGATTATAGGCATTTTAGCGGCGGTGGCGGTACCGGCATATCAGGGGTACTCCACCCGGGCAAGATTTTCGGAAATCGTCGCGGCCACAGAACCATTTAAAATAGCGATTTCGGAGTGCGTGATGTCGCAGAACGGTACCGCTAACTGTGCCACACCTGGCACCAACGGAGTACCCGCAAACATCGGCGCCTCGGGCAATATAGCTTCTATATCCACCGGCGCGAACGGCGTGATCACTGTTACAGCGGTAGGCACGGCGGCAACACCGGTGAACGGATTGCGGGGCGAAACATATACACTCACACCCGCGCTAGCGGGCACGGGTGCGATCACCTGGACGAGGAACGGCACCTGCACCAACGCCTCGCTGTGCTAATCTAGCAGTGTTGGCACGCTCTATGCTGATATAACGACGAGCAACACACACCACTGGTTGCCGCGTCGTGTGGAAGGAGCGCGGTAAGTTTCTCAGGTGTTGCTTGATCACCCCGTCCTTCCCTCCCCACATTCTTGCCCCTCAGATGAGGGGCAAATTTTTTTGTGCCCGCCCTTTTGCCGTTGCGCTACGCTGACACTGAATTAAACAATGCTATAATTTCGCAGGGATAAGGCATAACGGTGTTGTTCTAATGCCCCGTTTGCGCGTCACCCATCATCAGATTGAATTTAGATTTTCCAGCAAGCGCTAATCGCGCGGCGGCTTAAGCAAAATAAAACACGCTGTAACTACTATGGGATATCGTTACCGTTCATGAGGAAGGAGGCGCTTTATGCGTAAATCATCGGGTTTTTCGTTAATCGAATTATTGATCGTCATCGCCATCATCGGCATTTTGGCGGGTCTGGCGATGCCAGCGTATCGTACTTATGCAGCCAAGGCGAAATTTTCGGAGGTGATATCCGCCACCGAACCATTTAAAATCGCGGTTTCTGAGTGCCTATTGCGAGAAGGTGACGTGGCTAAATGCGCGACGGAGGGAAGTAATGGCATACCGAAAAATATCACGGCCAATGCGGGCAAATACGTGGCTTCTATAGAAATCGGTGCCGGTGCGGTCATCACCGCCAAACCGACCGACAGTGACGCGAGTCTTAAGGGTCATACCTACACACTGACCCCCAGCCTACCCGCCAGCGGTATGATTACCTGGGCCGGGGTATGCGACGCCCACGCAACGCCCTCTTCCGGCACCGGCACTTCAGGAACTACCGGTGACGCCCTTTGCTAAACCGCGTGGTGCGGTGTTGCACACCGCGCCACTCCCCCTAAATGCATAGCGGGCTGACCAAACGCCTGGTCGATGAGGGACTGCTGACCGCCGATGCGGCGGCGGAGGCGGAGACCCGCGCGCGCCGCGAAGGCAAACCCCTGGTCAATTACCTTTCCGATCGACGCCAAGTCACCCCTAAGGCCTTGGCGATGCTGACGGCGCACGAGTTCGGTGTGCCGGTCGTCGATCTCGCCGCCATCGAAATCGATCGCGCCACGGTGGAATTGGTTGACGAGGAATTATTAGTCCGCTATCAAATCTTGCCCCTTTATAAGCGCGGCAATCGCTTGTTCGTCGGCGTGGCCGATCCTACCCAAGCGCTCGGTCTGGACCAGATTAAATTTCACACCGGCCTGGGCGTGGAGCCCATCGTGGTGGAGGTCGATAAATTAGGCCAGGCCTTAGAAGTGGCCTTGGATGCGCAGAGTTATGTGCTGAAGGCGCTGGCCGACGCCGATCTCGATCAAGTGGAGATCGGGGCCAGCGAAACCGAAGGCGGCGCGGCGGCCGAGGTCGATGTCGATGAGGCCCCGGTGGTGCGCTTCGTCAACAAGATCCTGCTCGACGCCATCCACAAAGGCGCGTCCGATATCCATTTCGAGCCTTATGAAAACACCTACCGCGTACGCTTGCGCATCGACGGCGTACTCAAGGAAATCGCGTCGCCGCCGTTGAATTTAGCACCGCGCGTCGCGGCGCGTTTGAAGGTGATGTCACGCTTGGATATTTCGGAACGCCGCCTGCCCCAAGATGGGCGCACCAAAATGAAATTGTCGCGCAATCGCCACATCGATTTCCGCGTCAGCACCTGCCCGACTTTGTATGGCGAAAAGACGGTATTGCGCATTTTGGATCAAGCCGCGACCCGCTTGTCGATCGATGTGTTGGGCATGGAAGATGAGCAAAAAGAGCTGTTTTTACAGGCCATTCATCGCCCCTATGGCATGGTGCTGGTGACCGGCCCGACCGGCAGCGGTAAGACCGTCACGATGTACACCGCCTTGGGTATATTGAACAATAACAATATCAATATTTCGACCGTCGAAGACCCGGTGGAAATATTTTTGCCGGGCATCAATCAAGTCAACGTCAACCCTAAAATTGGCCTGACGTTTGCGAGCACTTTGCGCGCCTTTTTACGCCAAGACCCGGACGTGATTATGATCGGTGAAATTCGCGATCAAGAAACCGCCGAGATCGCGATCAAGGCGGCGCAGACCGGCCATATGGTGTTTTCTACGCTGCATACCAATGATGCCCCGCAATCGCTGACGCGGCTACTCAATATGGGTATAGAACCCTATAATATTACGTCTGCGGTGTCGCTGGTCTTGGCGCAACGTCTGGTGCGGCGGTTGTGCCCGCATTGCAAGCGGCCGCGCACGACGCCTGGCGAGGAATTGCGCGCTGCCGGTTTCGCGTCCAAGCTGATCGACCAGGCCACGCTATTTTCCGCCGTCGGTTGCGAACGCTGTAGCGATGGCTATAAAGGCCGGGTGGCGATTTATCAAGTTATGCCCATTACCGAGGCCATAGAGCGTATTATCATGGGCGGGGGCGATGCCCTGGCGGTCGATGCGCAGGCGCGCACCGAAGGTGTGCTAGACCTGCGCCAAGCGGGATATGTGAAGGCCATGCGTGGAATCACTACGCTGGAAGAAATCGCCAGAGTCACATTGGAGTAGTTAAATGGCGGAAAAAACCGATGGCGCGGCGCGCCATACCAGCAGCGCCGCACAAGATAATTGGATCACCTACACTTGGTCTGGCGTGGACCGGCGCGGCAAAAACGTGCGCGGCGAGTTGCGCTCGCCCAATGAAACGCAAGTCAAAGCCGATTTACGCCGCCAAGGCGTGATCGCCAAACGCATACGCAAAAAAACCGAATCCGTGACGCAGCGGGTGCGCAATCGCATTTCACCCAAAGATATCTCCGTGTTCACGCGTCAACTCGCCACCATGGTGACGGCGGGCGTACCGCTGGTGCAGGCGTTGGATATCGCCGGGCGCGGCCACGAAAAAACCTCGATGCAAGAACTTGTGTTAGGCGTCAAAAGCGATATCCAAGGCGGGGCTTCATTGTCCGAGGCGATGCGCCGCCGCCCGCAACACTTCGATAAATTATTTATCAGCCTGGTGCATGCCGGTGAACAAGCGGGTATTTTAGAAGGGTTGCTGTCTAAAGTGGCCACCTACAAAGAAAAAATCGAATCCATCAAGGGCAAGGTCAAAAAGGCCTTGTTTTATCCGACGGCGGTGTTAGTCATTGCATTACTGATCAGCGCGGTGCTATTGATGTTTGTAGTACCGCAGTTCCAATCTTTGTTCGCGAGCTTTGGCGCCGACCTGCCGGTGCCGACCAAGATGGTCATCGCCGCCTCGCATAATTTGCGCGACTGGTGGTGGTTGTATTTCGCGATTATTGCCGTGGGGTCGTTTGCTTTCTCCCGATCCTTAAAACGCTCGGACGCGATGCGTGATAGAGTAGATCGCTTGATGCTAAAATTGCCATTGTTAGGCGACTTGATGACCAAGGCGATTATTGCGCGTTTTGCGCGCACCTTGGCCACCATGTTTGCGGCGGGCGTGCCGTTGGTGGAGGCGCTCGGTTCGGTGGCCGACGCCGCTGGCAACAAGCTTTATACGGACGCCATTTTACGCATACGCGAAGATGTCGCCACTGGGCAACAGTTGCAGGCGGCCATGCATCAATCCGGCCTGTTCCCCAACATGGTCGTGCAAATGGTCGCCGTCGGCGAGGAATCGGGTTCGCTGGATAATATGTTGACGAAAGTGGCCGATATATTCGAAGGCGAGGTGGATGACGCCGTCGCCGGGTTGAGCAGCCTCATCGAACCTATGATTATGGTGATTTTAGGCGTGCTTATCGGTGGGTTGGTGGTCGCGATGTATTTGCCGATCTTCAAAATGGGGCAGGTGTTTTAGCCGCCTACCACCTAAAAGGTTGCTACAAAAATGCCGATATGGGATTATTTCCATACACTGCCGCAGGGGTGGATAGCGATCGCGGCCATTGTAGGCGCGGCGGTGGGCAGCTTTCTGAATGTCGTCATCTACCGGCTGCCCAAAATGATGGATACGACTTGGCGTCAGCACTGCGCCGAACTGGCGGGCGCACCCGCAACGCCGCCCGGCCCTGCGTTTAATCTCGCCATGCCGCGTTCGCATTGCCCGCACTGCGGGCACACCCTCGGCGTCGCGGAGTTGGTGCCGATATTCAGTTATGTGTGGCAACGCGGCCGTTGTCGCGCCTGCAATGCCAACATTAGCGCCCGTTATCCTGCCATTGAGGCATTGACGGCGCTGTTGTCCGCGCTGACCGTCTGGCATTTTGGTGTCGGATTTTTGTCCCTGGCCACGTTGTTGGCCACGTGGAGCTTGATTGCATTAAGTTTTATCGATTTGGATCACCATTTGCTGCCGGACAGCATCACCCTGCCGTTATTGTGGGGTGGTTTGATCCTCAGCCTGCTGGGGGGGCCGCTGAATAGCGCCGCCGCCATCCTCGGCGCTGGCGTAGGTTATGGCGTGTTGTGGCTGGTGTATTGGGGGTATAAACTTGCCACTGGCCGCGAAGGCTTGGGTTATGGCGACTTCAAATTATTGGGTGCCTTAGGTGCCTGGGTAGGCTGGCAAGCCGTCCCTATGGTGTTGTTGTTAGCATCGTTGGTGGGGGCCGTCATCGGCGTCACACTGATGATCGCGCAAGGTAAAAACCGGCATATGGCCATCCCTTTCGGGCCGTATTTGGCGGCGGCGGGTTGGGTATATTTAATGTGGGGCACGGCGCTGACGCAAGCGTATTTAAAACTCAGCGGATTGGCACAGTAGACAGACTAACCAGGCATAGAACGATGTTAGTAGTGGGATTGACAGGTGGCATAGGCAGCGGCAAAACGACCGTCGCAGAGCGTTTTAAGATGCTCAATGTGCCGATTATAGATGCGGATGAAATCGCGCGTGATGTGGTGCGGCCGGGAGAAATCGGCTACAACCGCATCGTCGCCGCATTCGGTTATGCCGTGCTCGATAACCAACGCGCCATTGATCGCACGCGCCTGCGTACGCTGGTGTTCAGCGATCCGGATCGACGCAAACAATTGGAAGATATTCTGCACCCGTTGATACGCGCCGAGATGCAACGCCGCGTCGCCGCAGTACATGCACCCTATTGTATATTAGTCATTCCATTGCTGATCGAGACCCAGCAACGCGATATCGTGGACCGCGTCTTAGTCGTCGATGTCGCGCCGGAAATCCAAGTCACGCGCGCCCAACAACGGGATCGCGTCACTGCGGAGGCGATCCACGCCATCGTCAAAACCCAGAGCGACCGCGCGACGCGTTTAGCCGCCGCCGACGATGTCATCAATAACGATCAAAATCGCGTCGCGTTGTATGAACAAGTCGATGCCTTGCATACACGTTTTTTAAAATTATCCGGGGAAAATATCAAACTGCCCGAGGCCACGCAACCCGCCTCGCTGGCCGAACCCGCCACCAATGTGGCCAGCGATCAGATCCGCCAGATGCCGTTGCTCAACGAATCGCGCGCAGCGGAAACGGTCACGCATAGCGCCAATAGCGTTATTTATGAATTGCCGCTCAACGAAAAAGTACGCACTTTTTTACGTTTAGAATCCATGTTCCATCAATTGGAGCATTTTTTGGCGGATGAAACGCAATACGGCAGCCGCAGCGTTGTTTCGTTAGTGTTAGAGCTGAACGCCTTATTCACCGCGCGCGCGGAATTCAAGGCCGAGATGCGTAAAGAGGTCGAACGCATAAGCAACGCATTGCGCCGATTTATGGATTTCGACGGCGTTAATAAAAAACGCTTGAGCGGCGTGATGGCGGACCTTTCCGGTCTTGATCAAGAGCTGGTGGCGTTTAACGGTAAGCTTGGACAAGGCCTAAAAGACGATGAATTTTTGTTCGCCGTCAAGCAACGCGCCACCGTTTCGGGCGGTCTGACATCCTTTGATTTGCCGATGTATCATCAGTGGTTACAACGCCCTTACGCGCAGCGCTCGATAGAGATGGAACGTTGGCTGAGTGAGTTCGATTTAACGCGGCGCACGGTATATTATCTGCTCAAACTGATCCGCAATAGCACCACACCGGCCAGTGTGACGGCGAAAAACGGCTTCTATCAGCAGGCCTTAGACCCCGGCTCGACCTTTCATTTAATACGCATTTTCTTGCCCATAGATTCCCCGCATTTTCCGGAAATCAGCGGCGGCAAACAACGCATTTCGGTACACTTTATGTCGATCAATGGCGCGGCGCGGCCGACCCAATCGAAGTCCGATATCGCGTTCGATATCTCGTGTTGCGCATTATGAAAACCGTCGCCTGCCCGCATTGTGGTAAAGCAGTCGAGTGGCTCCCGCAATCGCGCTGGAGGCCGTTTTGCAGCGAACGGTGTCGATTAATCGATTTTGGCGCGTGGGCGCAGGAATCTTATGCAGTGCCTGCGCAATCCGAGGATGCGCCAGAGTTGGACGCTGCGCCGGAGGACAGCGAGCGCTATTGACCCAGCAAAGTCGCAGCCTGCTGCGATCTTAAGGCAAATAAACTTACAAATTCCCTTTGTTCGATTTTAGGGATTCCGCGTCGGTCGTTTGATCGGCACGTACACCGCGCAAATGCAGGGCTACCACCGCCCCTACTATCGCGCCCAACACAAATGCCAGAAACACTGTTTCAGCAAGAGCAACTAACATATCCATGGTATAACCCCTTAAGTAGACACAGCAACTCGCTATTATGTAAATAACAAACAATTTGCATCACCGCTAAACATCTACAACGCAGGTCTTATGCCAGACCGCGCGCTTATGTTAGGCTAAATTTAGTATTCCAATCACTGGCGATCCCACAAACCCAACAATGTTTAGTTTATGCGCTCTCTTACCGATAGCTTGGGTAGCCGCATCAATCAAATATATATGATTTATAATAGGTTCTTGCGTATTATGCAGTACAAGGTCGTGCCGCCACATCGACCTGAGCCGTAGTGTTGGATTCTAAAATGGAATGCGCATGGTGAATTTTTTGTACCTGATATGTCCGAATAGCGGCTGCGAGTGACGCATTTATGCCGCATCGACAGGCCCATATTTTGTACCTGGAAGACGATATCCAAATCGTCGATGGGTTACGCATTCTACTCTCGACCAAGGCGGCCATCGACCATGTGATGCAACGCGACACATTCATCGAACACCTGTCCCAGACTCACTATGACTTGATCTTACTCGATTTCAACCTACCGGATTTCGACGGCATCTCGGCCTTAAAAGCGGCGCGAAAAATCAGCCCTTTCACGCCGGTTATCATGGTGTCCGGCACCATGATATTGCAGAATATCGTGACGGCGATGCAGGAAGGTGCAACGGACTTTGTGCTCAAACACAATATGGATAGACTCATGCCCGCGATTTCACGCGCATTAGGCTTCCAAAATGATGATCCAGTGGGCAGATTCGGGCGGCTTTCCGCCGCCTTAGGCGTGCCTAGCTCGGCGTTTCAATTCATCAACGAGCGCGACAACGCCTATCGAGTGACTTATTTGCATCCCCAATTCGCCGCCCATTTCGGTGTGGGCAGTGTGAAGGATCCATCGACGCTGACCAACGCATTCACTGTTCAACAACGTGCAGCGATGGTGCAGTCACTCGATGAGGCGGCAAAAAATCGCAGCCAATGGACACACGAGTTGCAGCTACGCGCCAATAACGGGACCGAACATTGGATACGCGCCTCCGCCTTACCGCAATTTTATACGGACGGCCGCATCGCCTGGTCGGGCGTGTTAACCGATATCACGGAAGAAAAAAAACGCGAGGCGCAATTGCACCGCTACCAAAATCAATTGGAAGATTTGGTCGCGCTGCGCACCGCCGATCTGACGGCCAACGAACAACGCCTGGATTCGTTGATTTCTACGATGGTCGATGGCTTGGTCACCATCGATGAACACGGCATTGTCACGTTTATCAACGATGCCGTGGAACGCATATTCGGCTATGCGCGCAGCGAATTGGTCGGCCGCAATGTCAGCATCCTGATGCCGGAACCGCATGCCAGCGCGCACGACGGTTATTTATCGAACTACCTCGAGACGGGAACGCGTAAGATCATAGGCATAGGCCGTGAAGTCCTGGGGCGGCGCAAAAATGGCCAGTTGTTCCCTGTGGATCTGGCGGTCAGCGAATGGCGTGTCGGCGGGCACAAAATGTTTACCGGGTTGGTCCGCGATATCACCGAACGCAAACGCCTGGAAGACGAATTAAATAAACGCACCATGCTGCTGGACGCGGTACGCAATGGTTTGGTGCAGTTTATGACCGAGGGCCAGGTCGAACAAGCGGCGCGCAGCCTGCTCGCCGCTATTTGCGAACTGTCGGACAGCCAATACGGATTTACAGGCGAATTGGTGCGCGGCATCACCAACCAGCCTGCGGCGCGCGTACATGCCCTGAACGACATCGCGTGGGACGCTACAAGCAAAGAAATTTTCGCATCTCAGCGTTTTAGCGACGGCGATCTATACGAGTTAGTAAAATTGTTAAACCAAGCGGTACGTTCCGGAAACCCTATCATCCAAAACTCGCCTAGCAGTGGCGATGGCGACCTACAGGAGCCCGGGCGGGCGCGTTTAATAAATATGTTAATCACACCGATTTTTTACGCAGACACATTGATCGGTGTGTTCGTGCTCGCCAATCGCAAACTAGGTTATAACGAACAACTTTTGGAATTTATCCAACCCTTCAAAGCCGCCTACGGCGTGATGATACACCAACGCACCATCACCGCTATTGAAGCGGCTACGCGTAAGGCCTTGAATGAAGCCAAGGAAGACGCCGAACGCGCCAATCGCGCCAAATCGGAATTTCTATCGCGTATGAGCCACGAATTGCGCACCCCGCTAAACGCGATTTTGGGGTTTACCCAATTGCTGTCGCTGGATGATAACTTAGGCGGGGTGCAAAAAGATTCTATCTCGGAAATACATTCCGCAGGTGAACATTTGTTGGCACTGATTAACGAGGTGTTAGACCTCGCGTCTATCGAGGCCGGACGCTTGCGGATTAATCCTCAACCTGCGTCCTTGCACAATCTTTGCGCGGACTGTCTTAGCTTAGTGAAAGCGCTCGCGCTTAAACAGCGGGTATCCTTATATCTCGACGAGCCGCAGACCGATACATTGGTGATGGTTGACGCCATGCGCACCAAACAGGTGTTGTTAAATTTGTTATCTAACGCCATTAAATATAACCAAGAAGGGGGGTCGGTGCATCTTAAATACGCAGCGCTCGATAAATATTTTGTGCGTCTATCGATCATCGACAATGGCATAGGCATCCCGGCGGATCGCCACTCAGAATTGTTTCAGCCTTTCCATCGACTAGGCGCAGAAGATACCAATGTCACCGGCACCGGCATCGGCTTAGCCATTACCAAACGGTTGGTAGAACTGATGGGCGGTCGCATAGATTTCTCAAGCATTCCCCATCGAGAAACGCATTTTTGGGTGGATTTACCCCTCGACACGTCCAAATAACGGACAATTAGCGCGATCTTCCGTTTGCACCCATATTCGTTCAACCCCGCACCATTTCGATCTTGACTCCCTACGCGTATCTGATATCGTTAAGCGCTGGTAAGATATACACACGCAAATTCAATGCACATAGATATAATGTAACGCGGCGATTTGAATTTTGACCTAAAAATTACGGTAAAATATAGCGTGTGGTATCGAGGTATGCCACATAATCGTTTTTCACCCATCATCCGCAACAATGTCAGGGAGGTTATATGCACTACACAACAATTCGTTCTGCATTTTGGTCTGTCGGCGTCATGACTTTGGCGCTGTGTATGTCTTGGTCGGCGACGGCTGGCGACATCACGCCTAAAATGCAACCCAAAATCGACGCCTATAAAAAGCAAGTGGCGACCTGGGCCGCCAATCCCGAGATCGTTAAGGCCGTGAAAGACGCCAACGCGCAAGGCCCCATAGCCGGATTGGGCAACGCCAAATGGCGCGATCTAAAAGAAGACGATGCGCTGGTGCAGGGTTTTATAAAAAACCCCACCGGTCAATTGTTGACCAAGTGGATGAAGGCCGATGAAAAGGGCATTAATAAAATCGTGTTGTCCGGCAATAAAAGCCAACGCATCGCCTTTACCTCTATGCCGGCGATATATTTAGGCAAGGGTAAACCTAATTTCGACACCTCGTTCGGTGACCACAAGGTGTGGCAACAGGGCGAGACGAAACCCGACCCTAGCACCAATATCGAAGGCGTGCAAATATCGGCGCCCGTTAACGACGGCAGCGAAGTGATCGGCGTATTGCTCGTGAGTTTGACCGCCAGCAATTTATAACCCACACACCACAAAGGAAGTGTCATGAGTTCATCCTCTGCAAAAGCTGGGAAGGGATCGTTTGTCGGTAATATTTTAGATAATATCGAGTTATCGGGGCGCACACCGCGCAAAAGCCTGATCGGTTTTGTTGTGGCCTGGGTCGCATTTTTCCTGATTTTGTGGGTGATGCCCACCCCCGAAGGGCTCACCGTCGCCGGCAAGGCGACGTTGGCCGTGGTGGTGTGGGCCTGCATCATGTGGATCACCGAGGCGATACCCCCGGGCATCGCGGGCATATTGATTCCTATGTTGTTGGTGCTCGGCGGGGCCGTTGAGAAATTCCCTAAGGCGGCCACCGGGTTTACTACGCCCGTGGTATTTTTGTGCCTGGCCGCTTTTTTATTCGCAGCGGTGATGCAGGCAGCGGGACTGGATAAGCGCATCGCGTTGAGCCTGCTGCATAAACTCAAGGTGCGCACCGTCAACGGTGTGATCTGGGCGATGTTTGCGGCAAATATGGTGTTATCGCTGATCATACCCGCCGCCAACGCGCGTGCCGCGACCTTGTTGCCGGTCATCAACGGCATCACCGATATGTTTGGCGATACGCCGGAGGAACGCGCGGGCAAAAAGGCCATCGTGATCCAAACGCTGGTGTATGGCTCGATGATCAGCGGCATGTGCATCATGACCGCGCATCTGCCCAATTTGGTGCTGGTCGGATTGTTTGAGACCGAATTGGCGCTCAACATTTCATATATCGACTGGTTCAAATTGCAATGGCCCTACCTCGGCATGTTTGTGCTCACGCAATGGTGGGTGCAGCATTATTTTCGCACCCGCGGTGTCACCGTAAAAGGTGGTATCGAGGCGGTACAAAAGCAAATGAAAAAATTGCCCAAGACCAGCCAAACCGAGTGGCTAATCCTCGCCGTGTTCGCGTTTATCGCGATCATGTGGGTCACCGAGTCTTGGCATGGCATCAAGACGCATAACGCGGCCCTGATGGGTCTGGCGGTGTTATTTTTACCAGGCCTTTTTGGCTTCAAATGGAAAGAGCTGCAAGATCGCACGATCTGGGGCACCTTTTTGTTGCTGGCAGGCGCTCTGTCGATGTCACAGGCGATGGGCGACACCGGCTTGGCGAAGTGGTTGTCCGATATTATCCATCCGTTGGCCGCTGGCCATCCATGGTGGATGATATTGCTGATCTTGATGGTCGGCACGCACATCATCCGCCTGGGCATGTTGTCGAATGTCGCCGCCATCACGATGTTGGCGCCAATATTGTTGGAGCTCGGCCCCAAACTCGGGCTGCATCCGGTCGCGTTCACGATGTTGGTGTCGGACACCGATACCTTCGCCTACCTCTTGCCGACGCAAATCACGGCAGCGGTGATCGCGTATAGCTCCGGCACCTTTACGATGGCGGACTATGCCAAGGTCGGTTGGGTGTCGGTGCTCATCGCGATTGCCTATGGTATTTTGATTATGGCGCCCTGGTACGCCTATATGGGTATACCGGTATGGGATCCTAACGCGGTGTGGCCTTTTAAATAAAATTACAGCGTAATCGCCCGCATCGATAGTCGATGCGGGTTTTTTTTAGTGCGAGTTGTAACACGAGGAGCGACGCGATGAAGAAAATGACGCCGGAAGAACTCACGCAGAAGCTTGGCGACTATACCGCGCCACAGGGTTTGTATAGCGCCAGCAAAGACCTGCCCTTCCTCGGCAGCGTCAAATGCAATA
>CAKKRP010000055.1 GCA_919902765.1 Gammaproteobacteria bacterium
AACATGGCATCGAATTCGACGATTTAGTGCGTGGCAAACAAAGCTTTAAAAGCGAAGAAATCGGCGATTTTATCATCCGGCGTGCCGATGGCACCACCGCATTCTTTTTCTGCAACGCGGTGGACGATGCGCTGATGGGCGTCACGCAGGTGTTGCGCGGAGAAGACCATCTGACTAATACGCCTAGACAATTATTAATTTTAGACGCGCTGGGCATGGAAAAGCCGCAATACGGGCATATTTCATTAATCGTTGGGCACGATGGCTCGCCCTTGTCCAAGCGCCATGGTAGCCGCAGCATACGCGAATTACGCGAGCAAGGTTATCTCCCCGATGCGGTGACGAACTATTTGGCGCGTCTGGGGCATCATTATGAAAATGAAGCCTATATGGACATCGACCAATTGGCGGCGAATTTTGATGTGACGCATTTAGGCCGTTCACCGGCGCGTTACGATGCGCATCAATTATTGCATTGGCAGCACCAGGCCTTGGCGCGCGCCAGTTTGTCCGATGTGTGGGAATGGATGGGTAACGCGGTACATGATCTAGTGCCCGAAGATCAGCGTGCAGACTTTATCGAGGCCATACGGCCCAATATCGGTTTTCCTGAACATGCGCTGCGCTGGGCGCACATTGTTTATTCCGATCCGTTGTTGCTGAATGACCAAGCGCGCGAAATTGTTGCAGGGGCGGGCAAGCATTTCTTCACGTATGCCTTGCAGTCGATAGGCGGTCATGCACAAGATTTCAAGGCCTTCTCGAAGGCCGTAGGCCAACTCAGCGGCGTAAAAGGTAAGGAGTTGTTTTTACCGCTGCGTGTGGCGCTTACCGGTGAATCCGGCGGGCCGGAAATGGCGCGTTTAATGCCGCTGATGGGTGAAGAAAGAATACGGGCGCGCTTAGAGGCCTGTTTGGTCGATTAATTTGTCACGGAGCACGGTGTGTTAAAAATTTATAATGGCCTGACGCGCGAGAAAGAGATATTTAAACCGCTTGATGTAAATCATGTGCGTATGTATGTGTGCGGCATGACGGTATATGATTTTTGCCACCTCGGGCATGCGCGCGTATTAGTGGTGTTCGACGTGGTTTACCGGTATCTATGCCGGATATATGGCCAAGATAAAGTCACCTATGTGCGGAATATTACCGATATCGATGACAAAATTATCGCGCGCGCGCAACAAAATGGCGAGGCATATAATCATCTTACCGGGCGGTTTATCGCCGAAATGAATCGCGACGCCGCTGCGTTGGGTGTCGCTAGTCCCAATGTCGAGCCACGTGCGACGAGTTATATCGGGCCTATCGTGGACATGGTGCAGACCTTGGTAAATAAGGGATATGCCTATCAAGGCGCGAATGGCGATGTATATTATGATGTACATCGTTTTGCGACCTACGGTGCCTTATCCGGGCGTAATATGGAAGAGGAACGCACCGGCGCGCGCGTGGCGGTCGATGAATCCAAGCGCGATCCGTTGGATTTTGTGTTGTGGAAATCCGCTAAGCCCGGCGAACCACAGTGGGAATCGCCATGGGGCGCGGGTCGCCCAGGATGGCATATCGAATGTTCCGCGATGTCTACGCAGTGCTTGGGCAATCATTTTGATATTCACGGCGGCGGTATGGATCTCAAGTTTCCGCACCATGAAAATGAAATCGCGCAATCCGAGGCGGCGACCGGCGAACATTTCGCGAATGTGTGGATGCACAACGGTCATGTGATGGTTGATTCTGAAAAGATGTCTAAGTCGCTGGGTAATTTTTTTACGGTGCGTGAGGTGCTGACGTATTTTGCGCCCGAGGTGGTACGGTATTTTATTCTGACTAGCCATTATCGCAGTCCGTTGCAATATACCCAAGAAAACGTCGCGGGTGCCAAATCGGCCTTGGAACGCATGTATACCGCGTTGCGAGGCGTAGCGCCCGCCAACGGCGACGATGTTGGCGAATACGGCGTGCGCTTTTTTTCCGCATTGGATGACGATTTTAATACACCCGAGGCCTTGGCGGTGTTGTTTGAAATGACGCGCGACCTCAACCGCGCGAAACAAGAAGGTGATAACATCGGAGCCGCGCGCCTCGCGAGTTCGATGAAAGGGCTAGGAAAATACCTGGGTTTGTTGCAGCAAACGCCGGAAGCGTTTTTGCAGGGCGTTGCGGCCGAGGGTCTCGCGGATGCCGAGGTGGAGGAAATGATCGCGCGACGTAATGCCGCACGCAAGTCGAAAATGTGGGCCGAATCCGATCGCTTGCGCGATGAACTTAAAGTCCGGGGCGTTATCTTGGAAGATGCTGCCGGCGGTACGACCTGGCGGCGCGGCTAGACATGCGCCGCACTCACGGGTAATCGCGCGGTGGCATGGATGTGCATCTGGAATATAATACGAATTCTTCTAAGTTTAGCATTCACGCTGCCGACCTGCGTCATGGGCGCGCCGTTTTTGGCCTATGATGCGCGTTCTATGGCGATGGGCGGCGCAGGCGTCGCTATCGGCGACAATGCGAGTGCCGCGTTAGTGAATCCAGCGTTGTTGGGGTTGCGTTATCGGCGTGATCGTTTTAATTTAGAGCTGCCGGCGGCGACGCTGATGTTAAGTGATCGCGGCAATATCCGAGGCGCGTGGGCGGATTATAAAAATCAACATTATGAAGAGCGCTTAAATGATTCCGTTGCGGCATTTAATGCTGAGGTTCAACGCCAACTGGCGGAGAATACTCCGGATTACACGGCCTTATCGCCGTTGCGTGACGACGTGGTGACACGCAGCCGCGCCATGTTGGATGTGTTAGAGCACGTTACCGACCGTTGGTTGGGTCTGCAGGGTAACGTGGGTGCGGTGATGGGCGTGCCAAATCCGGATTACGGTGTGTCCTTGTTTTGGAACGCGTGGACCGTGGGTGGTGCAAAGATAGAAATCACAGCGCAAGATCTTGCGCTGTTGAGCACGCTCCTGGACACTGCTGCGAGTGTTACGCCGAGCAATTATCTAAGTATTATTAACGCTTTGCAACTCACCGATCCTACGGATAAACTTTTGTCGAACTTCCAAGGCCGCATGAGCGTTGTGAAAGAATACGGCTTCGCATTGGCGCGGCAGACACATTGGTTGGGGGAAGATATCGCGGTAGGATTTAGCCCGAAAATTTTGGATATTACGCTTTACGATTACAAATATATCGTGCGCGAACTAAAAAATTTTGAATGGACACCCGATCTATGGAAAAGTCAAAAAAACGATATTAACGTCGATTTAGGTATTGCGGCGCGCATTAGTGAAGATTATTATCTTAGTATGGTCGTAAAAAATGCGCTGGCGCAACGGTATACGACGCGTTTGGGCAATAAAATATCGCTTTATCCGCAGTGGCGGGTGGGTGGGGCGTATGCTGCGGCGGCGTGGTTGTATACAGCGGACTTCGACGTGGTCGCGAATTCACCGGCGAGTTTGGAATCACGCTCGCAATTTCTGAGTGCCGGGACGGAGTGGCGCGTCTATCATTGGTTAACGTGGCGCATGGGTTTTAGACACGACTTTGTGACCTATGGCGACGTTGCTACCGGCGGGCTGGGTATCGCGCTTTGGGCCATGCATGTCGATGTTGCGGTCGCGGGCAATAAAAATGAATTTGGCGCGGCCGTGCAAATGGGCATGGCCTTTTAAATGAAACCGGTGCGGCGATGACGCTCAGTTAATTGACGGTCGTAACTAATGTGAGTTGGTTGAGATTGAAACAAATCAGGGATTGAATATGCTGCTGCTATCCAAGGCGGGAATGCGTGCATTAATTATTTTTTTGGGTGCGGCGCGTTCCGTCATTGCCGCGCCGGCGCCGTGTAGCAATTGCGTGCCGATATACACGCTGCAAGGTGCGAGTGAACACTCCGCCTATGCGGGCAAAGAAGTGACGACGCGCGGCATCGTCACCTTGTGGTCGGCCGACCACAAAAATTATTGGCTGCAAGATAAGCAGGGCGATAACGATCCAACGACATCCGATGCCGTGATGGTGGTCTACCGCGCCGCCCAAGGTGTACCCCCGCAAATCGGCGATTGGATAGAATTGACAGCCGTGGTGGAAGACTACGCAGCGAGCAACGGCTTGCCGGTGACGCGTTTGCACCCGACACGCGATGTCAGCGTGTTTGCCAATGCGCAGGCCCTACCGGAGGCCGTTGAAATCGACCAAGTTCCTACACAAAGCATCGCTGCGGCAAGCAAATATTGGCAGGCCATGGAAGGGATGCGTGTCAGCGTGCGCAACGCGCTAGTCGTAGGGCCTAGCAATTTATTAGGTGAGTTTGTCGTCTTACGTCCCACCGGCAAACTGGCGCCGGGAGAGTTGTTACACGCCCAGGTGACGCCGCTAGATGCCGAAAATGTAGATTATCGCCCGGAACGTATTTTTATCGCCGCCAAGCCGTTGCAAATAACACCTTTAAAGACCGGCGATGGCGTTGACAACGTGACCGGCATCGTTGATTATCGGCGCAATCAATATAAAATTCTCGCGCAGTCGGTGTCATTAGCGACTATTTCACCTGTGCGCACAGCGGTGTCGCGTAATACCGCAGGGAACCTTGCAGTGGTGACCGTCAATGTCGAGAATTTGTTCGATCTCGAAGATGACCCAAATAAAGCGGATGAAAATAATACGCCGACCCCAGGCCAGTTAGAAATAAAATTAAAAAAGTTGACCATGTTAATCGCCGAAACCTTAAAAACCCCCGCGATTTTGGTGGTTCAAGAAGTGGAAAATCAAACGATATTGCAAACCTTGGGTGATCGCATTAATGCGGTGTCGGGCGCCCGCTATGTAGCGACTTCGCTTGACAGCAGCGATCGACGCGGCATTGAAGTCGGATTTTTATGGGACGCAAATCAGACTCAATCGGTGCGTGTACAATCCGTAACCTCTGCGGTGTATACGGAGCTAACCGGCGATGCGGGAGGCGTACCCGGGCGCGAGCCGCTGATCGGTTGGTTTCGAACGGGCGCAATCGATATCGCCGTTATAGGCGTTCATTTCAAAAGTAAATTGGGTGACGATCCGTTATTCGGCGCGCGCCAGCCACCGTTGCGCGACACCGAAGAAATTCGCAAACAGCAAGCGCGTGTCTTACGTGTGCTTTACGAGCGACTCATACAAACATATCCCAGCGCGGCTTGGATAGTGGCGGGCGATTTTAACGACCATAGTTTTGGCGAACCGGGGGAAGGCGCAGATCATCCGCTCGCGATAGTGCGCGGCGAAAACACTCATGCATCTTTGTTCGAAGTGACGGATTGGGTGCCCTGGCGCGAACGCTATACCTATATCCACGAAGGTAATGCGCAGCAATTGGATCACATGTTGATCAACGACACTGCCAAAGAGTTATCCGCAGCGGCCAATATTTTACATGCAAATGCGGATTTTCCCGCTGTTTGGGCCAATGATTACCATCACCCCTGGCGCGTCGCCGATCACGATATTATAGAGCTGCGGTTACAAATAGCCGGTGCGGCCACCCCTGGTTTACCTACTAAGCATGGGGGAGTACATCCCGCATTATTAGTATTATTATTACTTTGGACGCCGGTACGGAGTAGGTGCAACCTGGGTTTGAAGTTCCGAGGAATATGCTACACTAAATCAAGACGCGCTAAAATGCGTGCGTAATAATTGTCCGTGTAATATACGGATTCAAGGGTACGTGGGGTACTATCGGTAGATGTCGCGCTACGTGTGCGAGGACGGGGTCTATGCAAATTCGACAGGTTTTTTCTACAGTTACGGCGGTCGTCGTTAAAGGTCTGCTGGTTTCATCTCTGGCACTCTTAGTCGCAGATTGTGCCGATCCTAATGTGATATCGCATCACCGCAAAACGGTAGATCCCGCAATAAATACCACACATATATTGGTGCGGTTTGCAAACAATACTTCCAATAGTGCGCGCGCCAGGGTCTTGTCAGCCGCTGGGGTGCCTTCCTCAAATGGGGTGAGCCTGGTACCGGGTCTGACCCTGGCGGCAGTTCCTCCCGGCCAAACAGTCGCTCAGGCGATCAATACGCTCAGCCAAAGTACTAGCGTGTTGTATGTCGAGCCCGATTATGTATTGAGCGCCAATGTATTGGTCAATGACACGCGGTTTTCGTTGCAATGGGGGCTGCATAACACCGCTCAGTCCGGGGGTAAGGTAGATGCCGATATAGACGCCCCAGAGGCCTGGGATTTACAAACTGGCGCGGCGAATACGGTCATCGCTGTGATAGACACGGGGGTGGATTATAATCACCCCGATCTCACGGCCAATATTTGGTCCAATACCGGTGAAATTCCCGGCAATGGGGTGGACGACGACGGTAACGGCTATATTGATGATGTACGTGGCTGGAACTTCGCTGACAATACCAATAATCCTATAGACCTCAACAACCACGGGACTCACGTTGCCGGGATAATCGCGGCGTCCGGCAATAACGCAACAGGTGTAACCGGCGTCAATTGGCTTGCCAAGATTATGCCTTTGCGTTTTATGGACGCTAACGGGTCTGGAACGACCTCCAACGCCATACGCGCTTTAGAATACGCGGTGCGCAACGGCGCACGTATCTCCAACAATAGCTGGGGCGGCCCCTCCCCGAGCCGTGCGCTGTCCGACGCGATTATCGCTGCGAATAATGCGGGACATTTGTTTGTCACCGCCGCAGGTAACGTCGCTGGCGATATCGACGCTACGCCCGAATATCCAGCGTCCTTTAATATACCCAATATCGTAACCGTGGCGTCAACCGATCAAAGTGACAATTTATCGAGTTTTTCGAATTTTGGTGCGGTAAGCGTAGATCTGGCGGCGCCGGGTAGTCAAATACACAGCACACTGCGCAACAATCGCTATGGCTCTTTTAGCGGAACCTCCATGGCGGCGCCGTTTGTTGCCGGTGTGGCGGGTTTGGTGCTCTCACAAAATGCAGGCTTGACGGTTGCCCAGATCAAGAGCGCGTTGTTGAATAACGTCGATCCATTGCCGGGCTTGCAGGGCAAAATGGTGAGCGGTGGGCGTTTGAATGCCTTTAAGGCGGTCAGTGCGGTGGCTGCTGCGCAACCCGCCATTTCCGCAAATCCTGTCGCGACAACCCCTCTTGCGTTGAATGTTTCGTCGGTACAACTGGTGGTTGGCGATATCGCGACTTTGAGCGCGTCGGGAGGTGCGCCGCCGTATACGTGGGCGAGCTCCGATTCAACAGTGCTGGCAATTACGAGCGCCGGTCAAGTAACCGCGGTAACCGCCGGTACAGCCACCGTGAGTGTTGTCGATAGCGGTGGGCGACAGCTTACGATCAGCGCGGTGGTGTCGCCGTTGCCGCCACGCAATATACAAGTAGCCGCCGCCGCCAACATAATCAACGTGGGGCAGACCGTGCAACTTAGCGCCGTTGGTGGTGTAGCGCCCTATGTATGGCTAGTCAGCAATCCTGTGATTGCATCGATAAATGTCAATGGCCTACTCACCGCCTTAGGGGTCGGTGGAATAGTGGTGTCAGCCACAGATAAGGACGGTTTTACGGGCTCCAGCAGCGTTCTTACATTGCTACAAGTGGCTGCGCCGGCACCGCCCCCGCTACCCGCGCCGACCCCGGCACCTACACCTTCCCCAGCGCCAGCTCCAAGCCCGATGCCCATGCCCATGCCGGTCACCATGTCTAGCAATATCGTCAGCACATTTAACACCTTGCAGGTGACGGTAGCGGGTGGAAAAGCGCCTTACACATGGAGTTTATCCAGTGCCTCCGGTGGTACGGTTTTTCCAGACCAGTTGAACCCGAGTGTGGCGTGGTATACGGCGGGTAGCGTCGCCAATATTTCTGTGTCCGTGGTCGTGACCGATAGCAGTGGCACGCGCGGGGAGAGCGCCAGTGTGTCTATTGTTAATGCATTGAAGTAATAACCATACTAACAGCTAGATTTATTCGCGCACCATCGGTAAGATAGTGCGCTTGAGTGCTTAGTTGTGGGATGTCATGGTCACTACTCCCTTTGATCGGATCGGCGGTGAGCCGGGTCTGAAATGCTTGGTAAAACGTTTTTATGAGCTGATGGAT
>CAKKRP010000056.1 GCA_919902765.1 Gammaproteobacteria bacterium
TAATCTGCTGGGTGCGCGCGCAGTGCGCGACTATTGCCCGAATGGCCTGCAAATCGAAGGCCGTGCGGAAATTACGCGATTGGCGACGGCGGTGACGGCCAGTCGCGCGGCGATCGAGGCCGCCGTCGCCGCGCAGGCGGACGCCCTGTTGGTTCATCATGGTTATTTTTGGCGCGGCGAGCCCGCCCCATTGGTGGGCGCTAAATACCGGCGTATACGCCATTTGATGCAGCATGAGATTGGCCTGATCGCCTACCACCTGCCGTTAGATATCCATCCCGTATACGGAAATAATGCGCAATTAGCACCTATTTTTAACGCCCAAATGAGCGCGCGTCACGCCATCGACGGTGTTGAGTTAATCCAAATCGGCGAGTTGAAATTGCCGCTGACGCCGGAGAAATTCATGCAGGAGTTGCAGCGCGCATTGGCGCATACACCGCTGCATATCCCTGGCAATGCACCACTATTGAGGCGTATCGCATGGTGTAGCGGCGCGGCGCAAGATTATATCGAAATCGCCAGTGCCTTAGCGGTGGATGCGTATATCAGCGGGGAAATTTCCGAGCGCACTTATCATAGCGCGCGTGAAACGGGTATCCATTATTTTGCCGCCGGTCACCATGCGACGGAACGCTATGGCGTGCAGGCGCTGGGCGCGCATCTGGCGCAACATTTCGGTTTAATCCACCAATTCATCGACGAACCTAATCCGGTATAGGCGTGGCGACAGGCCAATCCCTTAATAAAAAAGTGAATTTGATCTCTTATTACTTTACTTTCGTTATGTGATTAACACAAAAATGCGTATGTTAGAATTTTTTAATATATTTCAATTGGATTTTACTTTGACACAAATAACTGGCACCCTGAATACTAACCGTTGACAGGTCACTACTTCCTATTTTAGGATCGGTGGCCTTATAGATATTATTGATAGATTGCTACAAACAATTAATAAGCAAATTCTGATATAGATAGTTGGTTATGGCGGTAATGGGGTTTCGAGGGAGGGCTGGCGGGTAGTGTGCGTGGGCGTTAGCAAGCCGCATGACATGCCGCATAGTTCTATATTTTCCTCGTTGTTAGGTGGTTCTGGGTTTCTGCTGTCGCGGGTTGTGCTGTTTTGTGGCCCAAGGGCAGTGGCGGATGCGGAGTCTGCGGGCTGTGCGCGGAAGGAGTGCGCGCGGTCTCATCATTCATCTGAGGGTGGGTAATGTTTTATAAGCATGTGTGCAAACTGGTGTTGCCGCCGGTATTGATGTTTGTCTCGATGTTGTTGATGAGTGGTGCGCCGGCGCGCGCCGAATTAGCGGCGCCGCCCGGCGTAACGCCGCCGGTGGGGACTTATGCGGGCGCCGATGTCGCGCAGCCTATTGAGTTTCCGCATGACATCCATGTCAATGTCAACAAGATTAATTGCATGTATTGTCATACCTATGCGCGGCGTTCCAAAGTGGCCGGCATACCGCCGACCAGCAAGTGCATGGGTTGTCATAAAATGATCGCGACCGATAAGCCGCGCATTCAAAAGCTCACCGAATATTTTGAAAAACGCGAGTCCCCGAAATGGAAAAAAGTCCATGACGTGCCGGATTTCGTGCATTTTTCGCATGAGCGACATGTCAAAAAATTCGTTTTCGATGCGGATCTTCCCGTCGAAAATGTCGAGCAGGTGTGCGGTTTGTGTCACGGCGAGATCAAGGCGATGACCGTGGCCAAAAAGAACAAACCGCTGACCATGGGTTTTTGCCAGCGTTGCCATGAGGCCAATGGCGGTCCGGGCGATTGTTGGAAATGCCATAAATAACGGCGCGACGCAGCAGAGAGGGTAGAGTTAGTATGAGTGGATTCAAAGTGAATCGCCGTGATTTTCTCAGGGTGTTAGGTTGGGGTGGCGCAGGCACCGCATTGGCCGGTTGCGACATGCCCAGCACAGTGACCTTGGAAGAAGGCAAAGAAGATGTCGTCGCCTATTTCATGCCGGAAGAATATGTCATTCCCGGCGTGGGCGTATGGTATGCCTCAACGTGTACGCAATGCGCCGCAGGGTGTGGCGTCCACGGTCGTGTGCGCGAAGGCCGCGCGCTGAAATTGGAAGGCAATCCAGAGTCCGCCGTCAATCGCGGCAAGACCTGTATGATGGGCCAAGCCGGCGTGCAGGCGCACTACAATCCTGATCGTTTGACGCAACCGTTGTTGCGCGACGGCAATGCGCTGAAACCGGTGAGTTGGGAAGTGGCGCTGAAAAAGATCGCCGAAAAAACCGCCGATATTAAAAGCGATAGAGTGGCGTGGTTGAGCGGTACGGTCAGCGGGCACCAAGCGGTCTTGATCAACGATTACCTGAACGCCTACGGATCGAAACAACATTTTACGCATGAAACCATCAACGCCAACGTCTGGCAGGCGGTGGCGCGCGACATGTTAGGCGATGCACAACCGGTGTTGCGCATCGATAAAGCGCAGTCCATCTTGTCATTTGGCGCGGATTTTCTCGGTACGTGGCAATCGCCGGTGCATTTTGCCGCGCAATATGCCAAATTTCGCAGCGGCAAGCGCGGTATCCTGATCCAAGCGGAATCCAAAATGTCATTGACCGGCGGTAGTGCGGACGCGTGGGTTGCGGTGCGTCCCGGCTCCGAAGGCATCTTGGCCTTGGGCATCGCGCAAACGCTCATTAAGCGCGGTTGGGCCAAGGGCGACGTGCCTGCCAAAGTCAAAGACATGTTGGCGAAATATGACGTAGGCATGGTGTCCAATGCGACCGGCGTGGCCGGGGATCGTATCCAACGCATCGCCGCCGTGTTGTCGCAGCGCGCGCCGAGCTTAGTGTTGGCGGGCGCGCCGGTTGAAGGTGCGGAAAACGCCTATGACTCCGTGGCGGCGGTGATGTTGTTGAATGTGTTGCTGGGCAATATCGGTCACACCATTGAGCCCTCCGTGCAATTCGCCGAGACGCGCATGCAAGCGCGTACCGGCGGTACGCGTGGAGTTGTTGAGTTCGCCAAATTGGCGGAAGCCAAAAAACTCGATGTGGCGTTCATCTCGCACGCGAATCCCGTATACAGCGCCCCCGGCTTCGTCAAAATGAAAGAGGCCTTGGGCAAGGTCGGTTTTAAAGTCGTGATGACGCAATTCCCCGACGAAACCGCGATGCAGGCCGATGTCGTGTTGCCGCTTTATTCTGCGTTAGAAGATTGGGGCACACACGTCGCGGCCTATAATGCGGGGAGCGCGAGCATCAGCTTTCAACAACCGCTGATGGAGCCGTTGTATAAAGAAACACGCGGGTTTGGCGATGCTGTTTTGGCCTTGTTGAAGCAGCGCAAACCGAAAGAATACGCGGCGTTCAACGATTACTACGCCTACCTAAAAGCGTCGGTCACCAATATGCCTGCGGCGGTTTCCAAAGATATAAAAAACAAAGACCAAATTTGGAATGCGTTGTTACAAAAAGGCGTGCTCGAGACCAAGGGTAATGTCGGCAAATTCAAGATCAATGCCGCCGTGGAAGCGGTAGCGGAAGTGCAGGGCGATGCGCAATTCCCCTATCGTTTGCTGCCTAGCGCGCGGCTTGGTTTGTGGGATGGCCGACATGCCAATTCGCCGTGGTTGCAAGAGGCCCCGGATCAAATCAGCAAGATCGTGTGGGCGTCTTGGGTAGAAATGCACCCGATCACGGCGGCCAAGGTCGGCGTTAAAGGCGGCGATTATGTGCGTGTGACCTCGGCGCAAGGGTCGGTCGAGGCGCAGGTCTACGTGTTCAGTGGCATACATCCCGAAGCGATTGCCGTGCCGTTGGGGCAGGGGCATGAGGAATACGGACGTTATGCCAAGGGTTTGGGTGTGAATCCCAACAAGATACTGAGCCCCGTGTTCGATAAAAAGACCGGGGAAGTCGCCAGTTACGCGACGCGCGTAAGTGTCACGAAGTTGGATAAGTCGGCGCGTTTGACACATTTGGGGGCCAGCGATACGCAACAGGGCCGCAAGTTGGTTAGCACGATACCGGCGGCTATTTACAGACGTACCGAAGGGGAGGCGTAACGCATGTCGTTTAAAAATATCCTGGAGAATTGGTCGGCCTTCCGCAAGGATGCCGAAGCCGGTGGGCATCACAAATATGACCACCGTTGGGGCATGGCCATCAATCTCGATGTGTGTACCGGTTGTAACGCCTGTTCGACCGCGTGTTATGCCGAAAACAATTTACCCGTCGTAGGTAAAGAACGTTTCGAAAAAGGCCAGGCCATGCACTGGATGCGCATCGAACGTTTTTGGGACGACGCCGACAAACAATATCCGGAGCGAGGCGCGAGCTATTTGCCGATGATGTGCCAGCAGTGTGGTGCGGCGACCTGCGAGCCCGTATGCCCGGTGGCGGCCACCTATCACACCCCCGATGGGTTGAACGCGCAGGTGTATAACCGTTGTATAGGTTCGCGCTATTGCAGCAACAACTGTCCGTTCCGCGTGCGTTATTTCAACTTTTATTCGTATTACGAAACCTGGGCCGAGCCGCTTAATCAACAGCTCAATCCGGATATCTCGGTGCGCGATAAGGGTGTGATGGAAAAATGCACGTTCTGCGTGCAGCGCATCCGCACCGCCAACGATAAGGCCAAGATGGAAAATCGTTCCATCGCCGACGGCGAGGTGCAGACCGCGTGTGCGCAAGCATGTCCGACCGGGGCGATTGTGTTCGGTGATACGATGGATCCGAATAGCGCCGTCAGCAAGCTGTGGGCGAAGCATGAGGTCAAGCGCGGGGATTACTTGAGCAAAAAGCCCAAGCAACATCCTGAAAAACGCGGATACCGCATTTTCGAAGAATTGAACGTCGATCCTTCGGTAATGTATTTGGAGCGCGTGCGCGAAGAAATTTAAACGGGTTTAAGTGTGACGACTTTCCAAGGAAACGCTTATGCATGTGAATGAGAAAGATATTAACGAGCAAATACGTTGGGCGCAGATCAATGCCGATGTATTGCGCTCTATGGAAAACCCGCGCCCGGCCTATTGGGTGGCGGTCGCTGTATGTATCGCGATGGTATCGTGTGCGGTGCTGGCCGAGATCTATCAATATAACGAAGGTCTGGGCGTTACCAATCTGAACAATCCGCATATGTGGAATATGTATATCGCGACCTTCGTGTTCTGGATCGGTATGAGCCATTCCGGTACATTATTGTCGGCCATTTTGCATATCATCCATGCCGATTGGCGCAAGCCGATTTATCGGTTTGCCGAGGCCATGACGACCTTTTCGTTGTTGACGGCGGGCTTCTTCCCGTTGATACACTTAGGTCGAATTTGGAATTTATACTGGGTATTGCCCTATGTCAGCGACCGTGGTGTGTGGCCGAATTTCCGTTCGCCATTGTCCTGGGACGCCTTCGCGATCAGCACGTATTTGTCGGCCTCGGCGGTGTTTTTGTATATAGGTATGATCCCCGACTTGGCGATTTGTCGCGACAACGCCAAGGGTTGGCGCAAGGCGCTCTACACCACCTTGTCGCTAGGTTGGCGCGGTGACGACAGGCAGTGGCGCAACTTCCGCAAGACCTACATGTTGTTGGCGTGCTTCCTGATCCCGTTGGCGGTGTCGGTACACTCTATTGTGTCCGCAGATTTTGCGATGTCCATCATGCCGGGCTGGCACGTCACGACCTTCCCGCCGTATTTCGTCGCGGGCGCGTTGTATTCCGGTTGTGCGGCCATTATCACGCTGTTCGTGATCTTGCGTTATTTCTTCCGGTTTGAAGAATACATGACCACGGCCATTATGGAAAAAACGTGTAAGCTGACATTCGCCATTGCGATGGTGTGGACATATTTGAACCTGATCGAATTCGCATCGACCTGGTACGGCCACAACATCTACGATAAAGAGGTGTTGATCTATAAAGCGACCGGGCCTTACGCATGGATATTCTGGACCATGATATTCTGCGGTTCCGTCGCGCCGTTTGCACTGGCGATTCAAAAGTGGCGTCGGCACATGCCCACCATGTTCGTGGTGTCCTTGTTGCTGAATTTAGGCATGTACTTCGAGCGGTGGATGATCGTCGCACCCACGTTGGCGATGTCGTATGAGCCGCATCAGTTCTATATGATGTACGGCAGCATCGTGCAATGGGCCATCGTGTTTGGTAGTTTCGGATGGTTTGGTTTATTGTTCTTGATCTTTGTAAAGGTCTTCCCATCGGTCTCGATGTACGAAGTGAAGGAAATGGTTTTCCATCGCCGACGGCACTTGGATCACGACACAGCGGTCAACCTTGGTCGCCGTGCGCGTGATACGGGTAAACCGGCCACTGAGTCGCATTGAGGGGGCAGTCATGGCTAAATATCATACGTTTACGCTGTTTTCGGATTTTGAAGAGGCCTTTGGGGCGCTGGCGGATATCCGGGTGCATAAAATACCCGGCATTTCCATCGACGATGTGACCTTGCAGTCGCCTATCGAACACCCTGAAATTGAAGAGGTGTTGGGTGATCGCCCGGTGCATGTGCAGAAATTCACCTTTTTTGGCGCAGTGTTCGGGGTCACGTTTGGGTTCTTGTTCTTGGCGGCCGCAGAGGCCAGTTTTTTGGCGCAGCCCCAAGGCGGTAAACCCATCATTCCGCTGCCATCTAACATCGTACTGATGTACGAAATGTTGATTTTCTTCGGCGTGTGGACGACGGTGTTCGCCTTCATCTTCCTCGCGGGTTTGGTGCGCAAGCGCGGCCCGATCTATAGCGAGCAGGTGAATGTCGATCAGATCGCCGTCATTATCGATGTTGACGAAAAAAATCTGGATGCGCTGAAGAAATTGTTCACCAAACACAAGGCCCTGGAATTTCGCGAAGAGAAATTGTCATGAACAAACTGTTCCGCAACGTTCTGTTAGTAGGTATGTGCGCCGCCCCGGCGATGGTTTATGCGTGGCCGTGGTCGCAGGACATGATGAATCAACCCAGCATTAAACCGCAGGAAGGTACGCCCGCGCCGTTCGCGAAACGTTCGGTGCCGGTGTCAGGTATCCCGACCAAGGTGGCCAATCGCGACGAGGCCAAGGCGTTGAAAAACCCCATGCAAGCGACGCCAGAGGTGTTGAAGCAGGGTAAAAACCTGTTCAAGATCATCTGCGCCGCGTGCCACG
This sequence comes from Gammaproteobacteria bacterium, assembly GCA_919902765.1. Lineage (GTDB taxonomy): Bacteria > Pseudomonadota > Gammaproteobacteria > S012-40 > S012-40 > CAKKRP01. Next base: position 7,152 of record CAKKRP010000056.1, read on the forward strand.
GGCTTACGGGTCAGGCCAATTCACCGGTCAGCGACAAAATCGGCGCGATAGACCTGACCTCCGATTATGTGCAAAAGCAAATGACTGAGGGTTGGGTGTTCGGCACCATCACGTATGGCAGTGCGATCATGCCTGCGTACGGCGTGCCGGGGGAAGGCGGGGGTTCCAACGATTTGTCACCTGAAGAGCGTTGGTATGTCGTCACCTATGTGAAGAATCAGTTGGTGAAGGATGCGGCGGCAAGCGCCTCGCAAGCCAAATCGCAACCGTAAGCATGTATTAGGGGGACTAAGATGGAAGGTTTTGGAAGCTGGTCGGTATTGACGACCAATTTTATTTTATGTCTGTATATCGCCTTAGGCGGCGTTACCTTGTCGGCGATATTGCATCTCGTCAATGGTAAATGGCGTTTTGTGGTCAGAAATCTTGCATGTTCGCTGGCGGTCATGTTCCCGGTGGCCTTCGTGTTGATGATCGTCTTGCTCGCCAATGGTGAAAACACGTTCCAGTGGCTGGCGCAGGCGCGCGAAGCAAGTGCGCATGGCGGCGGAGGACACCACCTGCCGGGCTGGCATAATTACGCCTTTTTGGCAACCCGCCAGATTGTCGGATTTTTCGTCGTCGCAGGTTTGTATGGACTGTTTATTAAATTGCAACATCAGGCGACGATTGACGATTCCTATCCGGCGCAACGGCGTTTCCGCAATATCGCGTTAGTGATTCCAGGGATATATGTGCTGTACGGCACCATGATCGCGTGGGATTACGAAATGACCATGATCCCGAATTGGCACAGCGCGAGTTACAGCGTGTATCATTTCGTGTCCAACTTCCATTTCTTTTTGGCCTTTTTTGCCTTTTTCTTGTTTATGTTAAACAAGTCCGGCAAATTGACCAAAGAGATGCCGTCGTTTGTGTTTAATCATTTGGCGCAAATGATGTTGGCATTCACGATATTGTGGACGTACTTCTTCTTCACGCAGTATCTGATCATGTGGTATGGGCGTTTGCCGGAAGAAATTTTCCGCTTTCGCAATATGATGGAAAACGGGTTGGCGCCGATATGGTGGACCTTCGTCACCTTGAAATTCATCATTCCGTTCTGCTCGTATATTTTCGCGGTGAACCGCCATACACCTTCCATCATCGCCACGATTTCGGTCGGCATTATGGTCGGTACATGGTTAGAGCGTTACACCTGGATATCGGGTTCGGTGGACCCCAAGTTCTACCACTTGCCGATGACCTCGATGTTTGATATTGCGGTCACCGTCTTAGTGATCGGTGTGGCGATAGCGGCCATGCGCTGGTCGCTGACCCGGTTCGGGTTAATGCGCGCCTAAAAGATCATCTTGGGGGAGGTGTACACCCGCTGCCGGTGGCGCGTATAGCGCACTAGCAGCGGGTGTTTTATTTGTGATCGATAAAAAGTTATTTGTAATCTAATTCTGGGCTAATATATTCGGTTGGCGTCCTCAGCAAATCGTGAATTGAATGCACCCCCTCCGTCGTCTGTTTGAATACGCCAAGAATTACCGTGCTCAGGTCGTGATCGCGTCCATTTATTCCGTGTTAAACAAGCTGTTCGACGTGTTGCCGGAGGTGTTGATCGGCATCGCCGTCGATGTGGTGGTCAACCAAAAGGCTTCGTTCGTCGCCAGTTTGGGCGTGGTAGATCCAAAGGACCAACTCGTATTGCTTGCGCTACTCACGGTAGTGATCTGGGTCGCCGAGTCGCTGTTTGAATATCTTTACAGCATACGCTGGCGCAATTTGGCGCAAAACCTACAGCACGACATGCGCATGGAGGCCTATCGCCATGTGCAAAAATTGGAAATGGCCTATTTCGAGCGCAATCGCACCGGAAATCTCTTGGCGATATTGAATGAAGATATCAATCAGATGGAGCGCTTTTTAAACGGCGGCGCCAATGATCTGATCCAGGTATTTTTCGGTACCTTGATGATAGGCGCGGTGTTCTTTTTCCTGACCAGTGATCTGGCCTTGCTCGCCTTAGTGCCGGTACCGTTTATATTATACGGCGCATTTTGGTTTCAGTCGCGTTTGGCGCAGCGTTATACCGCCGTGCGCGATGCCGCAGGGGCGTTGGCGACGCGGCTGAATAATAATCTCACCGGCATCGCCACCGTAAAGGCCTACACCGCCGAAGACTTCGAGGCCGAACATATACGGCGCGGGTCGGACGCCTATCGCGCGCGCAATAGCGACGCCATACGCTGGTCATCCGCGATCACACCGATTATCCGCATGGCGATCCTCGCCGGATTTGCGGTCACACTGTTATACGGCGGTTTTATGGCCTTAAACGGCGAAATTGGTGTCGGTAGTTTTTCGGTGTTGGTGTATTTGACGCAGCGTCTATTATGGCCGATGACGCGGCTTGCCGAGATGACCGATTTGTATCAACGTTCGATGGCGTCGATACACCGGGTGATGAATTTATTGCACACGCCGTTGCAAATAACCTATGAAGGTAAGCACCTGCCGGCGGGCGCGGTGCGTGGCGAGTTGGTGTTCGAGCAGGTGCATTTTCGCTATGCGGAAGGCAACGCCCCGGCGCTGGACGGATTGCATGTGCGCATCGCGGCCGGAGCGACCGTGGCCTTCGTCGGCAGCACCGGCGGCGGCAAGAGCACCTTGGCGAAATTATTGTTGAGGTTTTACGAACCGCAACAAGGTTGTATCACCTTGGACGGTTTGCCGCTGGGCGACATCAATTTGCAAGACCTGCGGCGCGCCATCGGTTATGTTGCGCAGGACACTTTTCTCGCCGACGCCACAGTGGCGGAAAACATCGCCTACGGCGTGACCGATACGCCCCGTGCGGCGATTATTCAAGCGGCGCAGGCCGCAGAGGCGCATGAATTTGTCAGCGCGTTACCGCAGGGCTACGACACCGAGGTCGGCGAACGCGGCATGAAACTCTCCGGCGGCCAGCGCCAACGTCTGGCGTTGGCGCGCGCAATTTTAAAAAATCCGCCCATTTTGATTCTCGATGAGGCGACCTCGGCGGTGGATAATGAGACCGAGGCCGCGATACAGCGTTCGTTGAACCGCTTGGTGCAAGGACGTACCAGCGTTATCATCGCGCATCGACTTTCGACGGTGCGCCATGCGCATTGTATACACGTGTTAGATCACGGGGGCATAGTCGAATCCGGCACACATGAACAGCTCGTCGCGCGCGACGGCGCTTATGCTGCATTGTGGCGTTTGCAAACGGGGGAAAGGGTGTAGATATGGGTAGAAGATTATTGATCAGTCTCATCGTGTCGTTAGGATTGTACAACGGCGTGTGGGCGGCGACGCCGGGCGAAGTGGCAGAAGGTACCGCCCTGCGTGATCTGATGCTGTATGGCTTCGCCGGGGACAATCGCAAATTATCAGAATTGCGCGGCAAGCCATTGATCATTAACGTGTGGGCGAGCTGGTGCGGACCCTGCCGCTCGGAAATGGATTCGCTGAGCCGCCTCGCAAAACGCTATAATGGTAAGCAATTTAACATCATCGGCATCTCCACCGACGACGACGGCGAAGCCGCGCTGAAATTTATTATGCAAACTAACATCATGTTTGCGAATTATTTAGATTACAAAGTCACCTGGGAAAACATGTTGGGCGCGAATACGATTCCGTTGACGATTTTGGTAGATGCAAAAGGCAAAGTGCTGAAAAAAGTGCGCGGCGCGCGGCAGTGGGACAGCCAGGAATCGTTGACGTTGATAGGGAAAACATTGGGGGTGAAGTTGTGAGCCTGCCTTGGTGGCGCGGTCAATTTAACCTAGAAACAGCAGTTGGATGCCGGGGAGTGTGCAATTTGCGGCATAGCGCTCTCACCCCATGGGTGGACGCCTGATGCGAGTTTTTCACGGTAAAAAAACAAGACCTGTCTCCCAAGGTCTTATTGCCCACGCGATGATAGCCTATTGTTGATAAACCGCAGGGCGACGCACAAAAAAAGCGGCCACCACGGCCAGTAGCGAGAGCGTGGCGGCCCATAGAAAGGCCGTTTGTATCCCGCCTGCCAGCGCATTGATCGCCGGAACCCCGGTTGACGACAAGCGCGCACTCTCTGTTGACATCAGCGCGACCAATAACGCCACACCCGTCGCACCCGCCAATTGCTGGATAGAACCCAACAATGCACTGCCGTGTGAATAAAGTTGCGGTGGGATAGAACTCAGGCTGGCGGCAAATAACGGTGTAAAGACGAGGGCAAGGCTGGTGCCGATTAACATATGCCCGAACAGGATGTAACCCCAACCGGAATCGGTATCGAGCAGCGTCATAGCCCACAACACCGCGCTGAAAATCAACGCCCCCGGCACAACAAGGCGCACCGGTCCGTGGCGGTCGTAAAGCCGACCAACCCTTGGCGCCAACAGGCCCATGATCAAACCTCCCGGCAGAAAGATGAGCCCGGTCTGCAGCGTACTCAACGCCAGCACATTTTGCATATAGATCGGTAACAGAATAAGGGCACCGAAGAACGTCATCATCGCAATGGCCATCATGCCCAAACTGATAGTAAACCCCCTGGAATTAAACGTACGCAGATCCAGCAAGGCCCGTTCGCGTCGCTGCAACAGAATCTGTCGCCACACAAAAATAACCATCGTTGCAACACCGATCATCAGCACCTTCCAAGCCGCGATAGGTCCGTTCATCGCGTCGATTTGCCCCATGCTAGACAGACCGTAGACCACTCCCCCAAACGCAATCACGGACAACGCCACCGAGGCGATATCCACTGGAGCGTAGCGTGTTACTGTCACATTGACGATACGCAAGTAACCAAACGCCAACGCCGATAGCGAAATGGGGAGGACGAACCAGAACAACCATGGCCAATCAAATTGACTCAAAATTAAACCGGCCGCCGCTGGGCCGATGGCCGGGGCCACCGATATCACCACGGAGATGTTGCCCATAAACTGGCCACGGCGTTCCTGTGGCACTAACATCATAATAGTGGTCATGAGCAGCGGCATCATGACGGCAGTACCGCAGGCCTGAATCACGCGACCGATGACCAGTGCTTCCAATCCAGAAGCCAGCGCGCACATCAATGTTCCGACACTGAACAGTGTCATCGCCAACATGAAGACCGGTCGAGTATTCATCCGCTGTAACAAAAACCCGGTCACCGGTATAACGACGGACATCGTGAGTAGAAAGGCCGTCGTGAGCCACTGCGCCGCCCCTGCCGTCACACCCAACGCGGCCATCAGATGAGGGATGGCGACGATCATCAGTGTCTCATTTAGGATCACCACGAAAGTGGAAACCATGAGCACCGCAATCACCAGGCGATTGCGTTTGGCGAAACGCGGGTCATGCGCCAACAATGCTGCGGTGGTCTGTGTAGAATCAACGGTGCTGTCAGAATGCATAAAACCCCTCGGAATGAAGAGATACGGAACTACGCGTTATGGATTCAACATGGAAATCGTAGTATAGCAGCCAATGTATCGAATGGGCCAGGAAGAAATAGGGTCAGACTCGATATAATCCCATTCCTCGGTTATTCTCAAATCGATGAGAGGACCTTGCAAGACGTTCGTAACGCGGCGAACAAAGGTTGGGCGTTGGGAAATGCAAGGTTCTTAGAAGAAATAACGGCGGCAGCGAATCGTCGTGCGATGCCGTTGCCGAAGGGACGGCCAAAACAGCAGACCAGCGGTGCGATTTAAATCGAGTCTGACCCCAATTTCCCCCAATTTCCCCCGTGTTTAGGCGAATGATCGTTGACAAATTGTAATCGTACGATTACAATTACTCCATGTTCACCGTGCGCACCCTTCCCGAATTTGATGCCTGGCTCAATGGCCTGCGTGACCGTACGACGCGCATCCGGTTGCAGCGGCGGCTGGATAAGGCCCAGCGTGGCAACTTGGGCGATGTAAACACGGTGGGTGCCGGGGTGTATGAAATGCGCGAGCATTTTGGCCCCGGCTGGCGCATGTATTATGTACGCCAGGGGGCGACATTAATTATGATGTTGGGTGGCGGCGATAAATCGAGCCAAGTCTCTCGCCAGTCTTTTGGAGGATTAAACGATGCCCCGGAAAATTCGCGTTGCAGAATTACCAGTATTTGACCTCGCCGAACAATTGCGTAGCGAAGAGGATATTGCCGAATACATTAGCCAAATCATTGAGGAAGGCGACATGGGGGAATTAGCGCATGCGCTGGGTGTGGTGGCCCGTGCGCGCGGCATGACAGAGATTGCCAGCGCAAGCGGCATGACGCGTGAGGCGTTGTACAAGGCCCTACGCCCCGGCGCGCAACCGCGCTTCGAAACCATTGCCAGGGTATGTAAAGCGCTGGGGCTCAAACTGGTGGCGACGCTACCCACCCCGTCCTCGCCTAAACAGCGTGGCAAGGCGGTGTGAGGGCACAGCCCGTTATCACAGACACCCGTTTGTCTTACGCTACCTTCAGCCTGCGTCTCGCGACCCCGCCTTGCGTTTCGACTACGGTTGCCGTTGTCGGCCCCGACAAATACCTCTCAAGTTGTTAGCACAGGCCCATGCCGGGCAGATTAGGGGCAGGCCCCGTGCCTGCCCGGTGTTCTTGTGGGGCCGACGACATCCTGGGGCAACCACGGGGGTTGCCCTACGGCGTGTTGCCACTTAACCGCTTGCCGACCGCAGCGGACCATGGTGAAAAGCGAGGGGCCTGACATTTGACTTCGCCGCCAGCCTTTTTCGCACGTGTTTGTCAATTGTAAGGCCAGACCCCGGCGTCACGTCGCTTATAATAGTCTGGCCTCGGACACGGGCGTCAGCGTAAACACGATTCGCAGTTGGATATCGGTGCTTGAGGCATCCAATATCGTGGTGCTATTGGAACCGTATCACCGCAATCTCGGCAAGCGTTTAGTGAAAACCCCCAAGTTATATTTGCTTGATACCGGTTTGGCGTGTTACCTGTTAGGCATCCGTTCGGTGGATGAGTTGCGCGCGAGTACGATGTTGGGTGCCTTGTTTGAGACGCACGCATTAGGACAGATGATACGTTGGCACGCCAATCGCGGATTGCCACCGGATATCTATTTTTTCCGTGACCGCGACGGGCATGAAGTCGATTTCGTCATGCCCGTCGCCGAAAGGCTCAAGTTATATGAATGCAAATGGAGCGAAGCGCCTGAAACGCGGTCACGCGGATTCGATGCCGTGGAGAAAATGGCGGGTGCCGCCAATATCATCAGCAAAAGCATCATCAGTTCCGCACGCGGTGCGCGCAAGGTCGGTGATACGTGGATAGAAGACAGTATCGAGGGGAAGACGTTGCCCATACGTGCGTAGACTCGGGATTTCGATCACTACGACATGGAGAATCCGGGTTGAAAATACCGCTTTGCCACTTCTCAGGGGTGCGAGTTAAATTGCTCAACATGCTGAGGAATTTGCCAATGAATTATCGTAGCCCCCAATTCGACGAACTTACTAATGTTAAATTAATCAAACCCCCCTAGATTGTACACCTAGACTGCGTATAAACGCGTGCAGGCGAGGGATGTCGCGTGATTGCGACATTGATATCAACTTCTTGGGGGTGGTATCATGAAATGTATTTATTATCGCGTTTTTGATGTAAAGCGCTGGAATTCATAATTTTACGCAAAAGTCTGGAGTGATGGCGCTTAAGGCGTGCGGCATAGCTGCGGCGTGGGCGCATTGGTGTTTTTTCTTGTTTTGTCGAGGGTGGGGTCATGCGCTATTCCCGTTGGGTCGGTTATTTTGGGTTGTCGGTTTTGGTGGTGGTGTTGTCCGCGTGTGGCGCGGGCACTCCCGCCGACTCAGGTGTCGGGCACACAGTGGGTGGGACCGTCACGGGATTGGCGGGTGAACAGGTCACGGTACAAAATAACGGGCGCGATGATCTCGTTATCGCCAGGACCACCAGTAGCCAGAGCGGGGGGAAGATCGGTTTCAACTTTAACGGCCTCATCGCCAAGGGACAAGGGTACAACGTAACGGTTTATAAAAACCCCGAACATATTAGCCAAGAATGCACCGTGACCAATGGGCAAGGCACGATGGGGAACGAGGCGGTTAATAATGTATCGGTGGATTGTCGAACCAAGCAGTATAAGATCACTGGCACTATTACAGGGTTGACGTCATCGGGTTTGGTGCTTATGAATGGCACGCACCAATTGCCTATAGACGCCAATGCAACGACGTTCACGTTCAATGAACAAATGGACAGCGGCCAGCAATACAACATAACGCTGGACGATACTAAAACCGCCCCCACCCAGCACTGTAATGTGGGCAATGGTACAGGCACCGTACAAGACGCCAATATAACTACGGTGTCTATTATCTGCGCGAACAACGCCTATCCAGTCTCCGGCACCATTAACAGCTACGTGGGGTCGGGTCTGGTGTTGGCCAGTGATATTGGTGCGATCAGCATTTCAACCGACAAGAAATCGTTTAACTTTATGAGCCCTGTTGTGAGCGGCGCGGCGTTCAAGGTGAGGGTTGATACGCAGCCGACGCTACCGACACAGATTTGTACAGTTACAAATGGTGACATCACCGGCATCGCTGGGGCAATTAGTAATATTCAAGTTGATTGCGTGACACAAACGTATTCGGTTGACGCGATAGTTGGTCAGTTGGCCGCTCGAATCGGGGACGGCAACAAACTTCAGTTGCGGTTGACTTCCCTTTCACTATCATCCGAACGACTGGCGCTTATGGAAGTAGGCCAAGATGGTTTTGGCCGGGGCAGCTTCGGGTCGCTGCCCAGCAATGCTACTTTTACCGTTTCGATTGCGAGACAGCCCCTCAATCCTTGGCAAACGTGTAGGATACTTGATACTGGACGATATACTGTCACTAGTAATGTCTCCGCCACAGGGCAGGTGACGAGTTCGGGTCTTACGATTGCGTTGGCTTGCAGTACCAACGCTTACACAGTCAGTATTCAGACGTCGGGTCTAGCTGGAGCCGGACTGGTGTTGCTGAATAACGGCGTGAATTTGTTGAAGGCTGATAACAATAATACTACTTATAACTTTACGTCACCCGTCCTCAGCAATAATCCGTACAATATTACAGTATTGACGCAGCCTACGAATCCTTCTCAGGCCTGTACGATAGGCACAGGTGGTTCAGGAACAGTCACAACGAGTAATATCGGATCGATTCTAATAAGCTGCCAGACGAATTCCTATGCGGTGGGCGGTACGTTTACCGGGTTGTCTGGAGATAAATTCAAATTGCGGTTGAATGGTGGTAATGAGATTATTGTTACCAAGCCGACGAGTGCGAGCAATGGTACGTTTATATTTCCCGATTCCGCAAAAGTGGCGAGCAATAGCACTTATGCCGTTTCTGTCGTTCCTGCGAGCACGAATGGCCAACCGATAAATCCAGCTCAGACATGTACAGTGGTCAGCAACGGTACCGGAACCGTTACAGATAAAGCCATCGATACAGTGAGAGTGGATTGTTCGACTTCAGCCTTCAATGTCAAACTATCGGTTTCGGGGATGACGACTCCGCAAGCCGGCGGTACAGGTTTGGTGGTGTCCAATAATGGGGCCGCGAGTGTCACACTTAATGCGAACACTACCAGTACTAATGCCTTCTCCGTTCTGAGCGGAAATTCCTATAGCTTAATGGTCGCCGCGCAACCGACCAATCCTTGGCAGACCTGCTCCATTGGGGGCGCTACGACTGGAAATATCACTACGGCGGATTCGCCGGTGATTCCGATAACCTGCTCGTTGAACACTGCAACTGTGGGTGGAAATATTACCGGGTTAAAACCTGGAGGAACTGGATTTACGGGTGTGAAGTTGTCCTATGGTGGTAGCAAGACAACGACGTTGACCTCTAATGGAAGTTATACCTTGCCGGATGGTACAGGCAATTGGCAGGTGTCCAGCGGCAGTAATTATACCGTTGCGATACCGATCAATGGCAATCCGACGAATCCAACTCAGGTTTGCACGCTGTCGAATACCACAGGCGCGATAGCCAACAGCAATATCACGAACGTCAATATCGATTGTACAACCAGCACGTTCAATGTTGGTGGAAATGTTAGTGGAATGGTGGTGGGTGGTACAGGTTTTACCGGTGTAAAACTTCGCAATGGCAACGATTTAGTTACAGTATCGTCTAATAACGCATATACGTTTCCGGCCAAGGTGGAAAGCAACGGCACATACACGGCTGTGGTAGACACTCAACCGACTAATCCTTGGCAGACGTGCCTATTCGGGGGTGCTACAAGTGCAACAGGGACAGTTACGAATGCAGCAATCAGTAACGTCAATGTAAGTTGCTCGCCTAATAAATACGATGTCAGTGGCACGATCACGGGGCTGGACGCTAACAATACGTTGCCGGTGACTTTGAGTGGAAATCCATTGAGTAACAAGGTTAACGGTTTCTTCTCGTTCCCCAGTGGCGTAACGAGCGGTATTAGTTACACAGCTTCGTTGGGTTTGGTAACAGGAACGGGCTCCAAACAGACTTGTCGTTTTGTGAATGGGGGAAGCGGTGGTGCGACTATCTCGACAGATGGGCAGTCCATCAACAGTGTTGCGTCTGTAAGCAATGCCGCCATTACCGATATCGCCATAAATTGCACAACCAACTCATATGCCGTCAGCGGCAAAATTTATGGATATTTGGGGTCAGGGTTAACGTTGACCGACGTGGCGTCTAACGCCATTCCCATCGCATGGAATGCAACAACTGGCAACTATTCATACACCACTGTCGTTACAGACAAGACGAACTACGCAGTTAATTTGCAGAATGCAACGAATTCTTCGCAAGTATGCAAAATTGCGACTAATGCCGCATCCGTTTCAGGTAACATGAATGGTGCGAATTTAACTTTTGACGTGGCATGTTTGAATAAAATATCGCTAGGAGCGGAAGCAAGCCACAGCAAGGTGTATTTGGATTGGAATAGTGCAGGAAGTGACGCCGCAATCAGCTATTCTGTCTCGCGCTGCACGATTAGTTCTGGCGCAAGTTGTGCGCCTAACACCTCCGTCATAGTTACTGCAGGAATAGATTCCTCGCCTTTGGACGGAAGCGCATACGATTACCAGGTGACCTCAACCTGGTCGCCACCATCGTCAAATGCGACGGTGAGCAGTATTTCTAACGTCGCCGGTGTTCGTCCAGGGACACTCGCGTTCAACGGCCCAGTGAACGCCATCGTCACTAGCGGAACCGGAGCGGGGGCTGTACGTTATATCGGCGGCGAATTCACCGCAGTGGGTGTTAACACCGGTGGTGGCGTACCGTTGGAGCTGATGCGTGGTGGCGTCGCCGATCCGAAATTCCCGAAAGTGGATGGAACCGTTTATGCGGCAGTACCTGATGGAAGTGGCGGTTGGTATATTGGCGGGTCGTTTGGTAACGTCGGTGGTACAACCGTAGCCAACCTTGCGAAGGTTTCGGCGGATGGAACGGTCACGGCGCTGACGAATCCCCCCAATATAATTTATGCGTTGAGCGTATCGGGAACTTCGTTATTTGCAGGTGGCAGTACCGGGTACATCGCAAAGTTTGATATATCTGGCGCTACGCCGACAGCTACCGCTTGGTCTCCAGCCACTGCGCCAGCCGGAGACGTTCGTGTCGTCGCTACGGACGCAGACAACGTATATATCGGTAGCGTAACTTCGGCAAGCTCCTGTAGTGCGTGCGTGATCGCAGCCGTTATTGCTGGAACAAGTACGGCACTGGCACCGACGGGCTGGACTGCGCCGACACTAACAACATCGAGCGTTGCAGCCGTAGGGGTTTACGCGATGGCGCTTTCGGGAACCCAGTTATATATCGGCGGGACATTTAATACTATCGGGGCCGTGACGCGCAATAATGCCGCACAAATATCCACGAACAGCGTTGTTGGGAATTGGGATGCCAATGTCAACGGTGCGGTCTATGCGATGGCGCTAGATGCGGCCAACACTAATGTTTACCTCGGCGGCGCGTTTACAACGGTAAATAGTCCCGCGAAGAATTATGCCTATCTTACTCAGGTGGATACTACAAACGGCACTGCATCTGCGTGGAATCCATCTCCTTCCGTGTTGGTGGGTAGCGCACAAGCCAATCTGCCCGCGACCGTGCGGTCACTGGCTGTCAATGGTGGTACCTTATACGTCGGCGGTGACTTCGATGAAATCGGGGGCGGATTGAGGCGCCGCTTTGCGGCGCTTGATACGGTGACAGGTAACGCCGTGTCACCCTGGAGTGCAGTGGCAGACGATAGCCCGATGGTCATCGCGATTTCCAGTGCCGCTCAAAAAATGTATGTGGGTGGAAAATTCACGACGATAGGCGGTCGATCGCGTAGTAGGTTGGCGTCAATTGATAGTTCCGGTCTGCTATCGGACACGTGGCAGCCTGCCGCCGACAACGCTGTGCGTGCGTTGAATATGTTTGGAACCTCCATCTATGCAGGGGGTGACTTTGCTACTGTGAACGGTAATGGTCGCGCGAATATAGTGAAATTGGACGCGAATGGGGTGGATGCAGCATGGCCCGCAAGCGCGATAGGTGGGGCGGTTTACGCGCTCACAAACGACGGAACCAATGTCTATGCAGGGGGAACGTTCAATGGCAGAATTGCGGCGATAGATCCCAGCGGCGTCGTAACGCGGAGTACCGCGATTTCGTCGGGTACGGCGGTCAAAGTGTTGGCTTATGACAGTGCGTCGTCAAGCCTTTACGCGGGCGGTGATTTCACCAACGGCCTCGGCGCATACAGTACTGCTCTTGTTGCAAAGGCATGGTCCCCGTTGTGGGATACCGGTACGTTTAGCGGCTCGATCAATTCAATCGCGTTGCTGGACACAAATGTCTATGTCGGCGGGATGTTTACCGCGTCGTATACCAATTTAACGCCAACGACTTTTAGCTTCACCGGCCTCGCAAGTCTTAGCAGTGCTACGGGCACTCCGTCGGCTACGTGGAATCCAGCGGCGGCGTTAGGCATTGTGGCATCGAACACTGTCAATTCCGTTGCAACTGACGGTACCAGTATCTTTATAGGCAGCGATGCAGCGGCTAATAATTTCGCCAAGTTGAATGCGGCGACGGGCGTGGCCGACGCCACGTTTGCAGCGACGGGAATGATTTCCACCAATGCGGCGGTTCGCGCGATTGATGCGAACTCGACGAACGTCCGTATCGGCGGCGACTTCACCGCCATCGGCGCCGCGCCACGCGGCCGTTTTGCGACGTTTAATAGTACTGGAGCATTGCAATAGCATAGCGAAATAGAAAAAAACGTTGAGGTACATGATGCGTGCCTCAACGTTTTAAATGGGGCAACTTACGCAAATTTAATTTGGAGCGCGGCCATCTTGGCCGCAGGTATTCGAAGGAGAAAATCATGAAATGTCATACCTGCGGCGGTCAAACTCAGGCGATTATTTCTGATATGCCGTTTAAATTGGATACGCATCGCATTGTTATCTTCAAAAACCTACCAGTGCTCCAATGCAGTCAGTGTGGGGAACATCTCATCGAGGACGCAGTGATGGTTCGTGTAGAGGAAATGCTGAACGGTGTAGATGCGTCGGCGGAGCTGGAAATTGTGCGTTATGCGGCATGATATAAGTTGTAGCAGTTGTAGGGTGGATAAGCGCAGCGCATCCACCGATTAGCGGTTGAGGTTGATTTAAAACTTATCCGCGCTACATTTCTGACTTATTCTGGACTATTACATTCGAGTAAACGCGCGATGTCCGCAGCCAATACAGGTAACTTGGATTCCACAACGTCCCACACCAATTTTGGATCAACATTGGCGTAGCCGTGAATGAGGATGTTGCGAAAGGCGATGATACGACGATGGTCGGTGATCCTGGATGCGAGTTCGGCGTCTAGTTTGGCAAGTTGCGTCAGCGCCTCGCCAATAATTTCGAATTCACGCTCGACGGCGGCGCGTAACATTGCCTCGCGGGCAAAATCGTCAAAAGACTTTCCGTTGGTAAACTCAACCAACAGTTGTACCGCGCTGGTCATATCGTAAAGATATTTTTTTGCTTCAAGCCGCATACAATAGTGCCTTAGTTTGTTCGACCGACTGGAGAAAATAAGGGTTCTCTATGGCCGAGGCGACCACCAGATCAACCGGGCATGCAAATAGCGCGGTTAGCGCTTCGAGCAATCCGAAATACGCGTTTGAATAACTCCCTGGTGGCAAGGACTCAAATTCCACCAGAAAATCGAGATCGCTTTTGCCCGGGGTGTCGCGCCCGACTGCGGCTGAACCAAACAACTCAAGGCGTCGTACTCGGTAAAGACGACACATTGCGTCAATCTCGGGTTTGCGCTGAGCAATTGTGGGATTCATTTATGTACCGCACTCCTAAATAGGAACAAACAGACACAATGGTGTCGCCGCGCCAATACGAATGATATCGTTATTTCACCAACTTCAACTTAGGCTTGCCGCCGCCCGGCGCCGGAGGCGGCTGTGGCCCGTCGCCGGAGGGCGGAGAGACGGTTTCGCCGTCGGGCGTGAACACCATGCCTTGGCCGTTTTCTTTGGCGTAGATCGCCAGCACGGCGGCGATGGGCACGAAAATATGCCAGGCCTTGCCGCTGAAGCGCGCGTCGAATTCCAAGGTTTCGCCGTTGATGTCCAGTTCGCGCACCGCAAACTGGCTGACGTTGAGGATGATCTTGCCGTTGTCTACGAACTGACGCGGCACCAACACCCCTTCATAGCCTGCATCGACCAAGATATAAGGAGTCAGGTGATTGTCGGTGATCCAGGCATGCAGGCCATGTAGCAAATAGGGGCGAGAACTGGTCATAGTGGGGATCGACATGCTAGTTATTATACTACAAGCTTGGAAATAGGCGTTCCGCGTCGCTCAGGGCGGATTTGAAGCCGCGCCGTTCGAAGAGGCGCTTGGCATACACGACGATGGGCTTGGCGTTTTCAGGCAATTCTATGCCCCAATAACGCAGCCGCCACAGCAATGGCGCGATCACGCAGTCTACCACCGTGAATTCATCGCTCATAAAATACGCCTTGGCCCCGAACAAGGGGACGATGGAGATCAGGCTGTCGCGTAATTCCCGTTGGGCCTCGGCCTTGCGCTGCGGGTCGTCGCCGTCGAGGTCGGGCACCAGGCTATACCAATCGCGCTCGATGCGGTACAGCATCAAACGCGTGCGCCCGCGCGACACCGGGTCTACCGGCATCAACGACGGATGCGGAAAACGCTCGTCCAGATATTCCATGATAATGCGCGAGTCGTAGAGCACCAGATCGCGATCCACCAGCGTCGGCAACACCTGGTAAGGGTTCAAATCGATCAAATCTTCGGGGATCGCTTCGGATTTTACGTTCACCACGTCATAGGCGATATTTTTTTCCGCCAATGCCAAGCGTGTGCGGTGGCAATAAGGATCGCGTGGGCTGGAATAAAGTGTAATTGTCGATTTTCGATTGGCAATTATCGCCATCGCATTCTCCACTAGCAGGACAGATGAGCAACGCCGCAAAGCGCGCGGTCGGTTCCCGACGACCCGCTAGTCTACACGATGACGGGAGGTAAAGGTGGCGCTAGCGGACATCCTTCCAATATTCTTTCTTAAGCAAATACAGCACCACGAGCAGTAAGGCCAAATACCCTAGCACCCACGGGGCTATACGTGCGCGTTCTAACTGGGCAGGTTCGCCCATATAGGCCAAAAAGTGTACGAGGTCGCTGACGGTGTGATCGAAGCCTTCCTGGCTCAGGCGGCCGGGACGGGTCAATGTCAATTTTCCGCCGTGGTCGTCGGGGTTCAGGGTTTGTATGCCTTGCAGTTCCCACAACACATTGGGCATGGCCACGTCTTTGAACACGCGGTTATTGACGCCGGTAGCGCGCGCGGGGTCGGAATAAAATGCGCGCAGGTAGGTGTACAACCAATCCGTGCCACGGTAGCGCGCGATCGTGGATAGATCGGGCGGGGCGACGCCCAACCAGTTGGTGGCGTCTTTGTGGAGCAGCGCCACGTTCATAGGGTCGCCCAGTTTATGAGTGGCGTACAGATAGCCCCCTTTATACATGGCGTCTTCACTGAGGCCTAAATCACGCGCGATGCGCGCATAACGCATGGCGGTGGCGGCGTGGCAGCCCGTGCAATAATTGACGAAGATTTTCGCGCCGCGTGTGAGGGCCGCGTTATCGTGGATATCGATGGTGAGATGTTCCAAGGCAATCCGTTCGTTGGCATGCGCGAAACCTAAGCACGCCCATCCCAATAATGTTGCGACGATGATGCGCTGCATGATTTAAGTCACCCTTTGTGGCACAGGTTTGGTCTGGTCCCAGCGCGGATACAGCGGCATGAGCAAGAAAAACAAGAAATATAATACGCTGAAGATGCGCGCAAATAATGTGGCGGTGGGGGTTGCGCCTATGCTGCCGAGGACGCCCAAGGCGAGAAAGCTAATCGCAAAGACGCTGAGCGCGATGCGATAAATCCAACCGCGATAACGTATGGATTTGACTTGATAGCGATCCAGCCACGGCAACAGGAATAATACGACGATGGCCGCTCCCATCGCCACAACGCCGAAAAATTTATCCGGCACGGCGCGTAAAATCGCGTAAAAAGGCGTGAAATACCACAAGGGCACGATATGTTCCGGTGTTTTGAGCGGGTTAGCAGGGGTGAAATTGTCGCGCTCCAAAAACCATCCGCCGAATTCCGGAATAAACAATAAAACGGCGAAAAACACGATCAAAAACCCTGCCACGGCGACTAAATCCTTGACCGTGTAATAGGGGTGGAACGGGATGCCGTCCAATGGGATGCCGCGCGCATTTTTTTTCTTTTTGATTTCTATGCCATCCGGATTATTGGAGCCTACGCGATGCAAAGCCACTAAATGTACAAACACCGCGCCGATTAATAATAGCGGGACGGCGATGACATGCAATGAAAAAAAGCGATTCAAGGTGGCGTCGGAGACGACGAAATCGCCGCGTATCCATTGCGCCACGGCGTCGCCGACCACCGGGATCGCGCCGAATAGAGAAATAATCACCTGCGCGCCCCAATACGACATTTGGCCCCAGGGCAGCAAATAACCCATAAAGGCTTCGGCCATCAGCAAGACAAAAATTCCCATGCCGATCAGCCATAACAACTCGCGCGGTTTTTGATACGAACCGTAGAGCAGCGCGCGAAACATGTGCAGATACACCACGACGAAGAAAAACGATGCGCCGGTGGAGTGTAGATAACGGATCAACCAACCCCAACTGACATCGCGCATGATGTATTCGACTGAGGCGAAGGCCGTTTCGGCCGTGGGTTTGTAATGCATGGTCAGGAAGATGCCCGACAAAATCTGGATGACCAACACCAGCAGCGCCAACGACCCGAAGTAATACCAAAAATTAAAATTTTTCGGGGCGTAATATTGGGCCAGATGTTCGTTCCAGGTTTTGATTAACGGAAAGCGCTCATCGACCCATTCGACGACATTGCCGAGCACCTTGTTCATCACGCGGTCTCCGTATTCAAGCCGATGATCACGCGGGTGTCGTTGACGAATTTATAAGGCGGTACGACCAGGTTCAGCGGGGCAGGGACGCCGGCAAAGACGCGCCCGGCGAGATCATAACGCGAACCGTGGCAGGGGCAGAAAAACCCGCCATATTCGCCGCGATTCTCGCCTT
>CAKKRP010000057.1:0-9432 GCA_919902765.1 Gammaproteobacteria bacterium
CCCTCGTCTTGGTCTATAGCTTATACTATTGTCTAGTTTTCGGGGTCCACTATACGGACGAAGGTATTTCCGGTGTGGTTACTTATCGGCCTACCGATGCCTTGGTTGCGCCGGGTAACGAAAAGGACTTAACGTTGACGAGTTTGTTGCAGCGTTCGGTTCCGATAGGAATTCATTCGCATGATGTACATACGCAAACAGATCTTGATCATACGGCGGCCATACAGGATTTACAATTAGATCATTTTAACTATGTGGCGGTCGTCAATGAAATCATATTGCCGGGGATAAAAAACAATATCAAATGGTATGCCGCCTCTTATATCGATACGGATTTGGCATTGACGCAATGGCGCAATAAGGTCTATGCAAAGATGTCGGTATTCGCCGGGTCGTCGTTAATACTGGTCGTAATGGCGTGGATGATCGCGAGAAACGAGCGCAAACTACGCCTAGCAAAGGATGTAGCGCAAGCCGCCAATTTCGCAAAAACGCAGTTTTTATCCCATATGAGTCATGAATTGCGTACGCCGCTCAATGCGGTGATAGGCTATAGCCAATTGCTGATGACAAACACAGAAAATAGCGATCATAAAGATTATTGTACCGAGATATTAAATTCGGGCAGGCATCTATTGAAGTTGATTGATAATATACTGGATTTTTCGGTGATTGAGGCCGGTAAAATATCCATGAGTATATCCGATTTTATAATAGATTCGTTGCTGGAAGATTGCATAGGCAGTATGAAGCCGTTGGCGGATGAACGTGGGATAAAAATAATTAACAAGGCAACGGCGGGATTAAAAGTACGCGCGGATCGTATGCGTTTAAGGCAAATATTGCTAAATCTCATCTCGAATGCGATCAAGTACGGCAATAAAGACGGCCTAGTGATTGTGGAGGCGGTGAGTGACCAAAACAGTATATTGATGACCGTCAGAGATAACGGGCAGGGCATCGCGCCGTCGATGTTAAATGAATTGTTTATATCCTTTAATCGCCTCACCGCGACGCATGGCGCTGTTCCTGGCGCAGGTTTAGGGTTGGCGCTCAGCAAACAATTGGCGGATGCGATGCATGGTAGTATGGGAGTTGCGAGCGAGTTAGGTCAGGGTAGTGCATTCTGGGTGAGGCTGCCGCAGGTCGTTGTCGATGGCAAAGAAACGGCGAACGTGGAAATATCTTCGCCGATCTTGCCGAATCCTGTTAGCGGAAAAGTGTTGTATATCGAAGACAATGTAGTGAATGCGACATTAATAAAGCAATTATTTGCGCGCCTTTTGCCTCAAATCGAGTTAACCATCGTATACACCGGCGCGGCAGGCATGCAAACGGCGTTAAAGATGCGCCCCGACCTGATTTTATTAGACATGCATTTGCCGGACGACGATGGCATCTCTATCTTGAAAAATCTACGTGCGGCGGGTGTTAAAGCGCCGATTTATGCGTTGACGGCGGACGCCTTGGTGCAAGAACAAAATATCGCGTTGCAAGCGGGTTTTCAATTATATATCACTAAACCTGTGAATGCCGCTGAATTGCAGTCGATAATAATTCGCGGGATTAGCGAATCTACATAAGTAATGGCGCTGAGTTAAACTAGAACTCACTGTTCCATACGCTGCAGATTTTTTTGCATCACTTTAGCTTGTTGCAACTTTATGGCCGCCTTGGCGTGGTCTGGATTAAATTGCAAGGCCTTTTCGAGCAGTTTGATCGCCTTGGCGAGGTTTTCACGAAATGCCGTCAGGCCTTGGTTATAATATTGGTCAGCGAGCTTTTGCTTGATATCGATAGATCGTTTTTGAAAAGAGGCGTGATCTAGCGCCCCAAATCGCTTTGCATGGGCATAGCTTTGCAAGGCCTTTTCTGATTGTCCTTCTTTGTCCTGTTCTTCGGCAAGCATCAAATTGGCCTGTGCTAAATAGTGTTTGGCCCGTGCGTCTTTTGGATGACGTTGTAACTGCGATTTAAATTCATCTATTGCCGCCTCTAACTTTCCTTGTTCCAACAATTCTATACCCAATTGGTGCGGATTTTCCGCGCCCACGCTTGGCGAGCTGGTAGGCGCGGCGCCGCTGGGGCCTAAATAAAAGCGCCGCGTTTTCTCAAGCTTTGCGACCTCTAAATTTTTTGCTTGCGTCAATTCCAAGTGACGTAGCCGACGTAACGCCTCGGCATGGGTCGGGTCATAACTCAAAACGCGCAGCAGTGCAGCGCTGGCGGTTTCATACTTGCCTTCTTGCTGCGCTCGATTGGCCTCGCTCATTGCGCGATCGATATGGGTGGAAATGAGTTGTCGTGTATCGTGCAACGCACGTTGGAACCGGTCATTGCTCGGTCGTAGCAATACCGCGACCTCCCAATTCGCCAGCGCCAGCGCAAGATCGCCGCGATTTTTCGCCTCGATCGCGCGCGCGGGAAACGGAATGTCGGCTGTATCGGTAGCATGGTTGGCAGATCGTTGCGCGTAACTATCGCGTAGTGCCGCACAACCAGTGCAACTCATGCTCAGGGTTAATACGGCAAAAATATAGGCTATACTGCGGAAGTTTATGAACGGGGGAGTGACACGCATCTAAACCGCCTAGTGGTTATTAACTTCGCGCGATATGAGTAGGGCTTTGGCAAATTCCTGGAGGTCTTGATCACCGTAAATCATGGTGCGTTTTAACATGTAGGGGGGCGCAAATGGAGTGTTGGTGCCGGCTTGTACTGTTACGCCCAAGGCATAGTGATTGCGCTGCAAGGACTGTATGACTTTTTCATTAGTGTCCCCATAGGGGTACGCAAAGATCGTGGATTTAATGCCCAATGATTGCGTGATGATATCGCCGGACTGATCGATTTCGTTTTCTATGCGGCGATTGTAGGCGTCGGTGGATTCATTGGTATACTGTACGGCGAGGTTTGCATGGGTTTTGGTATGCGGCTGTATCATGATAAGACCGGAGTCTACCATAGCGCGCATTTGCGGCCAGGTGAGGGCATCATGTGCGCCGACAAAATCGGTGTATAAAAAAACGGTTGCGGGAAACGCATATTTTTTTAGCAAGGGGTAGGCAATTTCAAATGTAGAACGATATCCGTCATCGATGGTTAAAACCACCGCGCGCAGTGGTAAGTCGCGTTTTTCCGCGAGAAAATCGACTAGATTGTCCAGCGGAATAACACGGTAATTATTTTGGCTCAAATACGCGAGCTGCGCCTCAAAAGACTCTGCGGATACCGACATTTTGCCGCCACCGCTGCCGAAGCGGTGGTAACAAAGTATGGGGACGGTTTGTATCGCTTGGTTTGATACGCCGGGCACGCGAGTACGAAATAGTGGAATGGCGACAATTTGCCCGGGCTGTATAACAGACAGGCGATTAAACTCCGCGATTTCCCCACCGCGCTCTATGTCACCCAAATGAGTTTGTGCGAGAGATGAAAAAGTATCTTTTGGGCCTGTCCGTATGACAATAAATCGGCTGTTATTGGCGACGATTTTCCCGGCGCCGGCGGACGAAAACAGCGCCTCATCTTTGGGTTTAGGTGAAGCGCATGCGGCGAGTAAGGACAAGCCTATCACGGCAATGATATGCAAGCAGCTATCGCGACTCATTGCGCTTTTGCAAACTATCCGCGAGCTTATCATATTGACTGATCAGAATGCCGAATTCATCCTTGCGCGTGGCGCCTATGCGGTAAGAGTAATTGCCGTCGGCAATTTCGCGCAAGCCTTTTAACAGTTGTTCGATAGGTTTGCCAAGGTTCTTGCCGAAAAAAAAGGCCGACACCGCAACCGCCAATATCGTCGAGATAAGTAACGCCAGCAGCACTATAATCGTCACCTTAGCGACTTCATTGAGTGGCGTTTTAGGTAGGCCTAAATGAATGCGGCCGATTTCTCGAGTTTGGAACAAGATAGGGGCGTCGAAATCCAGCACGGCCCCGACGTTTTCGAGTTGCATATCGCGTATATTGACGCCGCCAAATTGATAGTCTGCGGTTTTACTTGCGGATGGCGCGGCAGGCTTGCCCAATAGGTTAATATCGTTGCTACCCCGCACGATACCTTGATGATCTATAATAGTCAGATACGCAAAGTCTTGTCGTTCCACGGTGTCTTTGACGAATAATTCGATTTGTGTCCAATCTTGACTGAGCATGGCCTCGGCGCTTTCCACCGCCGCGAATTTAACCAAGGAACTGCCAAAACTCAACACTTGTTCCATTAATGCGCGATATTGTTTTTGATACAGGAAGGTGCCGCTCACGATCATCACCGCCGCGACTATTCCCGCCATCATGCCGGCCCAGCGATAGCGCAAAGGAATCAAGCGAGACGATTCGCTGGTGCGCCCACGTTCGATATCGTCTAACACATTTTTTAAGGCATGTGCCAAATCGTGGCCGTTTTGAAAACGTTTTTCAGGCTGTTTTTTCAGTAATTTATCGACGATTTGGCGCACCGCTTTAGGGATACTGGGGTCAAGTTGACCGACATCCATAGGATCTTCAGTGGCGATTTGAAACAGCAGTGTCGCCAATGTTTCGCCCTTGAAGGGTTTTTCGCCGGTTAACATTTGGTACATGATGACGCCGACAGAAAACAAATCGGCACGCGCATCGACTTGCTTGCCTAGTACTTGTTCGGGAGACATATACTGCGGTGTGCCTAACACCTCGCCCATTTGCGTTTGGTGCGTAGCATCGCCACCCGCTAAATGGGCAATGCCGAAATCGGTGATCTTGACGGTCAGCGAATTATTGACACATACAATATTGCTGGGTTTAACATCGCGATGCACGATCCCTTTGCTGTGTGCGTAACTTAGCGCATCTACCACTTGCAATGTGATCTTGAGAATTTGGCTGAGTGTAAATTTGGTGCCCGACTTCATGACTTCATCGAGGGGTTGGCCCGCTAATAACTCCATGGCCATGTAAGGGACATCATCGACCTCACCTACATCGTAGATGGTGACGATATTGGGATGGGATAGCACACCCGCCGCACGCGCCTCGCGCACAAAGCGCGTGCGATATTCTTCATCTACACACCGCTCTGGTTTTAAGACTTTGATGGCAATGGTGCGATCAATTTTAGGATCGTGGGCCGAATACACAACGGCCATCGCCCCTTTGCCGAGAATTTCGCCTATCTCATATCGTCCGATATGTCGTAACATCATTTACTCCGAAGTCAGTATCTTGCGCAATTTTTCGCGGTCGTGCGTCGCTTGAATAGGAAAAAAATCGGAAACTAGACGCATACGTAATGCTTCAAGCGCGTTTATTTCTTGAATAAGTTTTTGAAAAATCCGACTTGCCCCGCCTCATCATCGCGAAATGCGCGGTGAGTTTCAATTTCCGTCGGGGGGGCCGCTTGGGTAATATCATCATTGTTTTTTTGCTCTAATACCTCCACAAACCTACCACTCCCTAAATGACGGAGCTGTGGCCCTTGGTCGCCAAGCATCAGAATATCGTTATCATTCAATGGCGTGTCGCCGTTAATGACACGCCTATTGATATACGTTTCGCGCGTGCCGGTCAGATCGCGCAATCCATAGCGATCACCCGTTGCATAGATTTCCGCATGTTTTTTTTGTACGCTGGGATGCCGTATCACGAAATCCACACCCTCCTCGCGACCTAACGAAACACTGGCCTTTTTAAATGTTTTAATATTGGTGCCATATTGTAGCGTGAACGCCGCCGCTTGTGGCGCCAGCGCAGGGGCATTACGTGATTGAGATGGCGGTGCAGTGGGTTTTGACGTAGTGGCGGCAGGGGGGCGCGCACCGA
Organism: Gammaproteobacteria bacterium; assembly: GCA_919902765.1. GTDB lineage: Bacteria > Pseudomonadota > Gammaproteobacteria > S012-40 > S012-40 > CAKKRP01. The sequence goes on from CAKKRP010000057.1 coordinate 5,800, forward strand.
ATGCGGGTTCTTGGCGTGGTGTGGGGGTAGGCTGCGGACGCGGGCTGAGCGCGGGGCTGGGGCGGCTAGCGGACTGAGCAGAGGCGGTCAGAAAGCTGAGTTTTGGGCCGCCTTCGGCCAATTGAATGATATCGCCTACTTTTAGATAGGCCTGATCTGCAGGTTTGCCGTTGATAAAGCACCCGTTGCGCCCATGATTGATTAACATAAAGCGCGCGCCGTCGCGCACAATCTCGGCATGCAGGCGCGAAATCGCTCGTGAATCCGCCGGAAAAACCACGTGACAAGCGACATCGCGACCCAGGGTGATGCGGTCGTGAGGTAGGTCGTCAAGACGGCCTTTGCTGGGGCCGTCCATGTGTACAAGCTGCACGTATAGCGTAGTTACGGGTGGGGTTTGGTTCGCCATGTACTACTCTCGCCGTCTTAGATAACACTCGTTGACTGGGCAACCGACCTATTATCGCAGGATTCAGCGGCGTATGCGATAGGTTTACAGACTTAGAACAACCAGCGGTAACCGGCCGTTATTTGGAAGCGCTTACCGTCAGGAATCCCCGAGTTTAGTCCCTTGACTGTCTGTTGCACCTCTACGCCGGTTTCTAATTGATATTCGGTATGGTTCTTGAGGTCTTGGTATTCCACGCGCAGATTGGGACGCCAATGGTTGGTCAGCAGCGGAACCGTTTGTTGCCAACGCCACTCATAGGCAATCCTACTGTAAAAATGCCAGTTGCCGCGCCAGGCGAGGTGTGAACCTGCGAATACGTTGAGGGAGTATATCGCAGTACTGATGTTGTTTGATGAACCGATATAGGCGGAATTACGTTCCGACCACAATTGGTTGCGTGTATATTGGGCAGTGGCATTGGCTTGGCGTTCACGCTTTGGTTGCGCGTTTTCCTGGCCAGCTATGGTTTCTTTGAATTCGTACTCTGCTAGCGAGGCATCGAAATTGAATTGATGTTCAACGGTTGGCGAATAATTAACTCCGCCGGCCACGGTCATTGCGTAACCGCTGACGTCTTGTGCGCGTTTCCGTAAATCATCTTCGGTACATCCGGCGCGGGCCAGATCCGCGACGGATTTGGCGGGGTCGTCATTGACCGCGCGACAATTCTGTGCACCAAAAGCGTCGCTATTGATCAGCGCATTGCTCAATGAAAGCAGCGGCGATCTCCGATAGTCTACCATGCCGGTCAGCGTCAGGTCCGGCGTGGTGGTCAACGTGCCGTTTAAACTGACAATGTTGTATTCTTTATAATATGTATCATAGTCCAAAACCGTGAATGAAGAAAACGGACCCAGCGCAATGCGCGTTTCCAGCCCGGTGGCGGTACGGTCTATTAGTTGGTCACTCCATTGACGCATGATAAAGGGGGTGATTTCCACTGTTTTCCACCACGGCCCTAATCCTATGCTGGCGGCCGCAACCGGTTTATTGGTTTGAATAATATTTTTTTTGCGGATATCCACTTGATAACCCGACGCAAATAAGATGCGCGAGCGTGGGTTGTATTGATAATATCCGCTAAACCCATCAAACTTTCCAAAAATACCGGAACCAGGGGGGCTGCTCTGACGACCTACGCGCATTCCAAGATTACTCACCTTGCTACGGCCGTCCATATATAGCCCATTGATATCGACATGTTCCGGTTTAGCCTTCACAAAGTCGTGGATAAACGAGCCCAACATGGCAGCCTTGAAGTCATAATAATCCGAGCGCGAGCGCCCGGAGGCGTCAAACAGGGTTTGTAAACGGCTTTCATCTTCTATTAATTTGTCGAAATTGTTGGTATCGCCTAGACCATAAAAATAATATTGCCCCACAGACCCAAAGGCCTCGCGGTTAAAGCTTGGACTCCCGGCAGTCAATGGGGTGGATAAGGAGGTGCGCATGGGCGCGGCGGAGCTCAGCATCATCAAGCGCTGGCGCACCCGCGCGTTGTCTTCGGAGCCTGGATATTTTTCCAGAAATTTTTCATATACCCCTTGCGCGGTGCGCGGTTGCCCAGCGCGTTCATAGGCGACTCCCAGCAGCTCCAGCGATTCTTTGGCATATGCTTGCGTACCATCGGGTTTTTGCATACCTTGCAAGAGTGTAATCGCTTGTGCTAATTTGCCGGTGGTGATTAAGTGCATGCCCTTTTCAAGAGGGTTTGCGAATTCAATATTTTTTTGAGCTGTGGCAGTCTGCGTTTCAGGTTTGGCGGCATGATTGGTTGCCGGTTTTGATTTTATAGGTAAGCCTTTGGCCGTGGCCTTTGGGGGCGGCGGGGCATTGCCAGTGGCCGGTGGAAGTTTGGGCGATTTCGGGGTAGGCATCGCGGATTCCGCAGGTAGATTATCGCCCATAGAGGCAGTGGGTGCAGGCCGAACGCCGGCGATTACGGGTGGAACGGGATCGGTAATCGGCGAGCTTTTGACAAGCAATGACAGCATGCGTCCGTTTTCCGAAATATTATAAGAATAATGGAATTTTTTTGAGAAGCGCAAGGTGATGCGCGGATTCAGGCGATCATACTGATTAAAATTGATTTCGCGTATGGGGACATTGAATTCTAGCCACGGGAAACGCGTATCTTCTAAGGGCAGTTCGTTGAGTACACCGCCGTCAACGGTGGGCGGAATGAGTAAAATATCGACAGTCTCGCCAATACCCGATTGAGAACGCAATCTGAACGGGAGGGGCGTCGTTAGGCGCACGCGCATCCAATAGCCGTCATTATCTTCTTCGGCGCGGATTTGATCAAAAACGGTACCGGTGATGGACGCAAATACACCGACACTCGGGGTGAGGATGCACATCGCCCAAACAAAAATTATTTTTGCGACATTATAGTTGGAAACAAATTTCATAGTCTTCGCTCGACACCACCTGCGTAGCAGAAAAAAACACTTACCACAGCTAGGGATGCTTACTACCAAAATTAGTTTGGATACTGCGCTTGCTCGGCTACTAACCTAAGGCACTGACCATCGCCGAATCATCGCATAATCCCCAGTAATAAGCCGTCCACAGCGTACCCGTTGGGGGCGCGATGTGGACGGCGGTAACACACAATCTAATCGGATTAATACTCTTACACTACCAACCACTGGTCTTATGACAGGCGCTACAATCTTGCGTAGTCGCAGGATGATCTTTTGGTTTGCCTATCGCAAACACGCCATTGTGGCAACTGGCGCAATTCTTAGTAATGCCAGTGTGATTCATCGTGGCGTTGGCCCAACCGGACGTTCTATGGCAATTACTACAGTCGGTCGTTACCGGCATATGATTGCTGGGTTTGCCACTCGCGGTGGTGCCGTTATGACATGACGCGCACCCGCTGGTGATGCCGGTATGGTTGAACTTGGCACCCGCCCAGGTGGTAGTCGTATGGCAGGCGCTGCAATCCGCCGTGGTAGCGACATGTCCAGCGGGTTTACCCGTGGCCAGGGTGCCGTTGTGGCACTTGGCGCAGCCAGTGGTGATGCCCGTGTGATTCATCGTGGCGTTGGCCCAACCGGACGTTCTATGGCAATTACTACAGTCGGTCGTTACCGGCATATGATTGCTGGGTTTGCCACTCGCGGTGGTGCCGTTATGACATGACGCGCACCCGCTGGTGATGCCGGTATGGTTGA
>CAKKRP010000057.1:9532-21514 GCA_919902765.1 Gammaproteobacteria bacterium
CGTTGTGGCACTTGGCGCAGCCAGTGGTGATGCCCGTGTGGTTCATACGTGCGCCAGACCAGCCCGTGGTTTTATGGCAGGTGCTGCAATCTTGGGTGGTCGGCACGTGATTGGCGGATTTGCCAGTCGCAGTTGTGCCGTTGTGACACTTGGCGCACCCGCTGGTGATGCCGGTATGGTTGAACTTGGCACCGTCCCAACTGCCGGTTTTATGGCAGGTGCTACAGTCTGCGGTAGTTGCAGGATGGTCAGAGGGTTTGCCTGTCGCAGTCTTGCCGTTATGACAAGTCGCGCAGCCCGACGTGATACCCGTGTGGTTCATGCGTGCGCCAGACCAGCCCGTGGTTTTATGGCAGGTGCTGCAATCTTGGGTGGTCGGCACGTGATTGGCGGGTTTGCCAGTCGCAGTTGTGCCGTTGTGACACTTGGCGCAACCGCTGGTGATGCCGGTATGGTCGATCTTCGCGCCAGACCAGCCCGTGGTTTTATGGCAGGTGCTACAGTCAGCGGTGGTGGCGACATGCCCAGCCGGTTTGCCGGTAGCGATTTTGCCATTGTGACAGCTTGCGCAACTGCCTTTAACCGCTTGGTGATCGATCCGGAATGCATTCCAGCTTCCAGGGCGGTGGCAGAGTTGGCAATCGTTGGTGGAATCAATATGTCTGGCCGGTTTTCCTGTCGTTATCTTGTTGTTATGACAACTAAAACAGGCTTGTTGGGTGGTGGTATGGTCAAACCGCGCGTTATTCCAGCCCGCTGCGCGGTGACAGGTGCTACATTCGGCGGACGTTTGAATGTGCGATGTAGGCTTGCCCGTGGCAACATTATTGTTGTGGCAGGCCTGGCACTTAGTCGGGGTGCCTTTAAACTTGCCACCCTCATGACAGTTTTCACAACGTACCGTCCGATGCGCCCCGTTTAATGGGAAACCCGTGGCGGCATGGTCGAAATTCGACATCGAAGTTGGCGCGGGGGCTGCCGCGAAGGCGAAATTCGCCATTCCTAAGCTAAGCAGCAGCGCTACACAGCGCGTGAGTAAGTTCATCTGCACCCAAATTCGGGCAGGACGGGTTCGATTGACGTGGTGAACAAACATCTCAGTTCCTCCATTACGCAAGGGGATTTCCCCTTATCCTATAGTTGCTTATTGCTTGCGCTATGGGTAAGCGCGCCATTTCCTCGCGTCTTTAGACTTAATCTTCTTAAGAATAGCCTTATATATATAGTAGAAAGGCATTAAACAAAACTTAGGGATAGACGGTGTTCCGCATAGTGTGGTACAGCGTAAACCCCCTTTGTTACATCTCGATGGTGTTAGACTAGATATAACATTAAAACCACTAAGTAATGATCGTTACCTTCGGGGCAAATAAACGCACCTAAACGCACCTGGTGCAACTCCACTCCCCTTAGAACGAGCGAGCTCGATCTAAGGTTGCATCAAGTGCGCAATTGTACGCAATTTTTTTTTCCATGGGCAATTATTTTTTGGTTTATCGTCGATTGTGGCGCAATCTTAAATAAATTTTGTTGTGCGTTACGCACCAGAGCGAAAAATTGGCTTTTTTATAGTAAAAAACGTGTCATTTAACACCGTTGGAATTAAACTGATCGCTTATGACTGTCCATTGGCAAACTCTGACTGTATTGGAAACGACGACACATTTAGCATGTGATGCGGCGCAAGGACTGAGCTTGATTGTCGCAAATCAGAGACGTGAGGAATTCGGCCGCAACGAAATCGTATCAAAAAAGCGGCATTCTATGTTGTTGCTATTGGCGCATCAATTCAATGATAGCGTGATTTGGCTATTGGTTGCCGCATGTGTGGTCGCCGGATTAATCGGGGAACTGCAAGATGCGCTCATTATCGTTACGATTCTAATCCTGAACGGGATGTTAGGGTTTATTCAAGAATATCGCGCCGAGCATGCCTTGGCTGCATTGCAAAAAATGGTAGAACATTTCGCCGTGGTCGTGCGCGGTGGACAGATGCAAAGAATCGTTGCGCAAGAATTAGTCCCCGGGGATGTCGTGATGATAGAGGCCGGGCAGTCGATTCCTGCCGATCTGCGATTACTGGAAACGTTTCAGCTCCAAATCGATGAATCCGCGTTGACAGGCGAGTCCGTTGCGGTAGATAAATACGCAGATACCGTTTTCCCCCTCCACACACCGCTGGGCGAGTGCGCCAATCTCGCCTATAAAGGGACCTTGGTTGTGAAAGGGCGCGCGCGCGCGCTGGTCGTGGCGATCGGCATGGATACGGCGTTGGGGCAGATCGCGCGCTTGTTGCAAGATACGCGCACGCCTTCCACGCCATTACAAATGCGCCTTACCAATTTCGGCAAGCGTTTGAGCATAGTGGTGATGGTGATCGCCGGTGTCGTATTTTTAAGCGGAATTTGGCGTGGCGAGCCGTGGTTGGCAATGTTGCTAACGGCGATTAGTTTGGCAGTTGCCGCAGTGCCTGAGGCCTTGCCGGCGGTAACGACGATTGCGTTGGCCTTAGGCGCGCGCCGCATGGTGCGAGGTAACGCCCTGGTGCGGCGTTTGTCCGCGATCGAGACCTTGGGCGCCATAACCTATATTTGCGTGGATAAAACCGGGACACTGACGCAAAACCATATGGCGGTGAAATATGTTTATTGCGCGGGCCAACGCGTTGCATGGCCGACGGCACCGCTCAAGGTCGATGAGCAATGGGTTTGGCTGGTGCGCGCGATGGCGCTTAGTAACGATGTGATACAACAAGATCAAAAATATCTCGGCGATCCCACTGAACTTGCACTATTTGAAGCGGCAGCGCAGGTGAACGTAAATAAATTTACGCTCGCCATGCCGCGCGTTGCAGAATTACCTTTTGATGCACTGCGTAAACGTATGACTACGTGGCACGCGATTGACAACGAATTCATTGCCTTTACCAAAGGCGCGCCGGAGCGAGTGTTAGAGGTTTGCGTCAAACACTGGGCCGGCGCGCAGGAATTCCAGCGCGGGGCTTTGCAGTCGGAAGCAGAGGCCTTGGCGGCGCAGGGCTTGCGCGTTATGGCGCTGGCGGCGCGGCGCTGGAGCGGCGTTCCGCCTGAGTTGGACATTTCGGCCGAATTGGAACTGGAATTTTTGGGATTTGCGGCACTGTTGGATCCACCGCGCCCTGAGGCCGCTGATGCGGTGCGCATGTGTCGCGCAGCCGGGATAGTGCCAGTCATGATTACCGGCGATCACCCGGCAACGGCGCGCGCCATTGCCCGCGATTTGCAAATTTTAGACGACGATACACAAATTCTTAACGGGGATCAGATCGCTCGACTTGATGGCGACGCATTGGCGCGTCTGAGCTTGAATGCGCGTGTCTATGCGCGTGTCAGCCCCGCACAAAAATTGCTGATCGTGCAGGCCTTGCAGCGCTCACATCAATATGTCGCGATGACCGGTGACGGCGTGAACGATGCGCCCGCCTTGCGTAGCGCGAATGTGGGTGTGGCGATGGGTAAAATCGGCACTGACGTGGCAAAAGAGGCGGCACATATCGTTTTATTGGACGATAATTTTGCGTCTATTGTGCGCGCCGTCGCCGAGGGCAGGCGTATTTATGACAACCTACGCAAATTTATTCGCTTCGTATTGAGTGGCAATACAGGGGAGGTGGGTGTGTTATTTTTTGCGCCCTTGTTAGGCTTGCCGTTGCCTTTATTGCCGGCGCAAATATTGTGGGTTAATTTGATTACCGATGGCGTGCCTGGGCTCGCCTTGACGCGTGAAACCGCTGAATCGGATGCGATGCGACGACCGCCACGACCGCCCGACGAGGGAATATTAGCGCGCGGCGCGTGGCAGCATATTTTGTGGGTGGGTACACTGATTACTGCATTGTGTCTCATGGGACAACATTGGGCGCTCAGTCACGCACCCGCGCAGGCACAGACTATGGTGTTTACTATCCTCTCAATCGCGCAATTATTTCATATTTTGGCCATACGCCGCGAGCGGGAGTCGATGTTGAACGCAGGATTTTTTTCCAATGGGTGGTTGTGGGCGGCCGTGTTAGGCACGGCGGCGATACAGTTGGCGACGATATATTTACCGGTTTTTAACCAATTATTGAATACGGTGCCTCTTACGCTAACGGAGTTGGCGGCTTGTGTCGGTGTGTCGTCACTGGTGTTTTGGGCGGTGGAGTTGGAGAAATTTATATTGCGAGTGACGGGTTGGGGAATGCCTGGAAAAGCGGGGAGTTGAAATGCACCCATTGTCGCAGACGATATTGTTACTGATTGCATCGAATATGTTCATGACCTTCGCATGGTATGCGCATTGAACCCAGACTTTCCATTAGCCATCTACTGCGAACGATCAATCCATTGAATCTGGTCGAAAAAAATCCACAAAACTCGCGATCAACGTAGAACAACTACGCCTCTGCGTGTTTTGCGTATTTTTTCGCCCATCTTCAACACCTTGATCGCTCTCGCTACGACGTCTAATGGAAAATCTGGGTTGAAAAAATATGGGGGACCGTAGTTGGATGCTGGCGGCGCTCGCCAGTTGGGGGATTGCATTTTTCGAGTATATGTTGCAAGTGCCTGCGAATCGTCTCGGTTACTCGGTGTTGAATTTATCGCAACTGAAAATTCTGCAAGAAGTGATTACACTGTCGGTATTCGTCCCGTTCGCAATATATTATATGCATGAGTCGTTTCGATGGGATTTTGTGTGGGCCGCGCTTTGTTTGTTGGGTGCTGTTTTTTTTATGTTTCGCGCGGCGTGACTATCGCCTATTAACGTCGCCACAAGCGCATCATATCGGTCAGCGTGCTATGGCCTTGAATTTGGTGAAGAATCGACAAGCCTACATGCCCAACCCAATAGGCCCATATGGCGTTTGCCATGAGTTCATGTGCTTCGCCTACGAGTTTAATATCTTTAGGAATAGCGCCCGTTTCCGGCCACGCAACGAACAAAATCGCACCGCTAACCGCCATCGCGGTGACCGCTAAAAAGCCCAAACCATGCACTAGGCTTGCGAGTTTTCCGGATTGGTCGGGTGCGGAGAATTGTCCGTGGGCCAAGGCGCGTACCTCGTCCTTAATCGCGGCGAATTTGGCGCCACTCCAAGGGAATAACACGGTCAAGCGGGCATCGTCACGCGTGCGCAGGCTATACAACCAATGTAACACGGTGAAGAGTATTGCCGTCATGCCTATCCATTCGTGTAACTCGTAACCCAAAATCTCCAGCGTATCGCGCACTTTGGTGGGTTTTGGCGGCTCCATAATTTGCGCTACCAATAATTGCAAGGTGACGGAGAGTGCCAATCCAAAATGTAAAAATTTAGTTGCTCGTGTAAAGCGAGGAGTGCTCATGGTTCGGTTTTCCATTAAAAATGTGTCGAGGCTGTGCGCCGTGTCTAGCGATTCAACTAAAACATACCGCGAATTTAGCGGCAACGGAATGTTTTAGCATACTAAAAAAATTGTACTACATTCATCCTTTTGCCCTACGTGCCTTATTGACAGTCAACCATATCCACGCGCCAAGTACTAAACTGATTTGCAGCGCGACGCCTTGGATGGTTGGGTAGATTCCCAATAGATCTATGGTGGGAATATCGATGGAGTTGACAGGCAAGGTGCCCGCTTCTTGTAAGGCGGCGATGCCCTTGCCGGTCAATACGACCGCCAAGCCGTAAAGCAACACGGAATTGACGCTGAAAAATAGTTTTAACGGGAGGCGCACGCTAAAGCGGAACACGGCCCAACCAAGTATGACCAATACGACGGCAGCGGCGGCGAAGCCCAGTATGATATACGGTTGCCCATCGGCATCCGTTTGCAACCACATGGTTTCATAAAATAAAACTGTTTCAAATACCTCACGATATACCGCCAAAAATGATACCGACACCAAGGTCCACACGCTGCCGGACCGGCCCAATTTTTCACGTATATAGGATTGCCATTGGTGCGCGTGAGTTTGATTGTGTAACCAATAGCCCACATAAATAAGCATGGCGGCGGCGATTAATCCAATCAGACCTTCAACAAATTCGCGATTTTCACCTGTGATAACGATAAACTGAGAGGCGATCCACCAAGTCAGCACGCCTAATAGCAGCGCGAGCACCCAGCCCGCGTGTACATAACGTGTGGACGAGGGATGCGCACTTCTGGAAATAAACGCAAAAATGGCAGCGAGCACTAAGATGGCCTCGAGACCTTCGCGTAATAGGATGATAAACGCGCCGCTGGCATTGACCCAAGAGGCCGCCTTATTGTCGGCGAGCAGGGCATTCGCTTGCGTGAACAGCGTTTCTGCACGCGCGACACGGGTCTCGATCTCTCCCGCAGCGGCCCGATTTTTTAGCATGCTGCGTATGGCGGTCATTTCTTGTTCGATGTTGAGTTTGAGGACATGATTGCGCGCATTGAGCGTGGACTCCACCAGTTCGAAGCCTTCTAAATACGCGGACGCCGCGAACTGGTATCCGGATTCATAATCGCCTTGCTGGGCAGCGGCCAGCGCCTTGCGTAAGCGTTGGCGCGCGAACTCCAAACGCGATAGCGGCACCGTCGTCGCGATCAGTTCCGGGTGGGCGCGTAAATGCGCGAGTACCGCCAAGCCTGCGTCGCCATGACGCGTTTGCACGGCGGCGGGAGTAGTCAATGTGACCCGTTCCAGCGTATTGAATTCACGTTGATAGTCGGCGTTTTTCCACAATTCCGCGCCTTTTACCCGCTGCTCGTCGTTAAATGCGAAATTAGATACATAATATGCGAGCGCCCAGCGCTCGTCAAAATTCAATTGTGTAAACGCGCGCATTTCCGTTTCGGCAACGCCTAAACTAATGGTGTTATATAGGCTGTAAATGTTGCGTTGATATTGGCGCTCAGTGGCGTGAAAATTCGCGGGTTTAGGGGATAGTTCGGCGGCCTTGGGGCCATCGCCAAAGCCCATAGCGCCGTGGCATGCGATGCAATTTTCCGCGAACAATTTAGCGCCAAGCGTAAGATTCGGTGGTAACGCAGGCGTTACAGTAATGTGGTATTGGGCTAATATTTTTTGCGTAAGGTCGCGCGTAATTTGCGCGACTTCTGCGCCCGGCCGGCGTTGTTGTATGGATAGCACCAAGGCATCGGCACGGCTTATTAGTTCCGATTGCGCGGTAGTGGGGGGCAGTCGGCGTACAAGTTTGTTGGCCTGTTCCGCGAATTCTTGTTGCTCATGATATTCACTGGGGTTAACCACCTTGCCGTCGTTTACGGTGCTTGGGTAATCCACACGCAAATAATCCAGGGCGTGGAGTAAGTGTGCCCCGATATCCTGCACATCTTGGGCGTAGGATGGCGTAGCAAAGCCCACTATCCCAGATATTAAAAAACCTAATAAGCGCATGTCGAAACCTGAATGAGAATGATTATCATTTACATGATAAGACAATTTCCGGGGGTTTGGCAAGGGGTAGGGGAAAATAATTTGGCGGGCAGGATGCCCGCGATCCAACGGTATACGTCTCTTGAGTAACTTGATGTAACTCATTGATCACTCGAAGAAGCCCCTACCAAGTGATGCTGAGATTGGTGGCCGCCAAGCGGCCTGAATCGCTATTCAGTACACATTTGATATTAAGTAGTTCCCCCTTTTTCAAAGGGGGGAAGCTCACATGCTGAAGAGTTACAAAATTTTTATGATATTTCCATCTTAGGAGGTGCGCGTTTGCGTGAATTATTTACCGCTTTTTTTCGCTAGCGTACTCATACCCAAGGCGGTGTAGAGCGGGCAAAAATTCATAAACGCGGTGCCTATCAACACTAGACCGATGAGCCCCCACAGCGTTTGCAAACCCCAAAACACCTGGGATACCAAAGCCGTGCCGATGGCGAGACGTATGAATTTATCTATACTGCCGACATTTTTGATCATGAAGTATTACTCCTACGTTTACGAACTCAATTGCGGTTGCAATTGAAATTTTAAGTTTAGTTGGAAACTGTTTGCTGCGCACGCGCGACGCGTTTTTCATAAGCGGAACGCGCAATCGCGATGTCATCCAGAAACCATGCTAACTCGTCTAGGCGCAAGGCTTGCGGGCCGTCTACCAGCGCCTTGCCGGGGGCCGGATGGAAATCCACTAAGATCATATTCGCACCGGCAATGACTCCTTGCGCCGTGACATGCATCACATCTAAGATGCGGTCAGGCGACGCGTCACGCGTACCTACCGAATGCGATGGGTCGATACACACAGGCATACGGGTCAGCCTTTTTACCACAGGGACGTGCGCGAAATCTACAAAATTGCGGTGTGGATCGCCCATATTGGTTTTCATTCCACGCAGCCCGAACACGATCATACGATTGCCTTCGCTGGCGAGATATTCGGCCGCGTTCAGCGATTCTTCCAAGGTGATGCCGAAGCCGCGTTTTAACAATACAGGAAATTCGGCCTGTTTGCCGACAATTTTCAGCAATTCGAAATTTTGGGTATTGCGCGTACCGATTTGTAACATTACACCTGTCGCTTGTCCGGTGGCGTGTAATGCGGCGCGGATTTCATCGACATGCGATTCATGTGTGACTTCCATCGCAATCACTTTTATCGCGTATTTTCCGGCCAATTCGAACACATAGGGCAGGCAGGACTTGCCATGTCCCTGAAATGAATAGGGGTTGGTGCGCGGTTTATAGGCACCCATGCGTGTGCATGGCTGGCCATGTGTTTGTAAGGTGCGCAACATGATTTCGACGTGTTCGCGCGTATCCACGGCGCATAATCCGGCGAAGACGTTAAGATTGTCTTGTCCAAAGCGCACGCCATTGTACACAAATTCGCAACTGCGTTGATCATCGTGATGACGACCTAAGATGCGATATTCTTCGGAGACGCGCACCACGCGTTCTACGCCCGGCAGGGCGCGCATAGCGTCTAAATCGAGCGCGGCGGTATTGCCTATCAAATAAACTTCGAGCAACGTTTTTTGGGCGCCGCGTTCCTCGTGTACGCGTGTGCTAATGCCGGGTAATTGCGCCAGATGCGCCATTAGTTGGCGATAGAAATCGCTCTGGGGGGAGATCTCCGGCGCGAGGATGAGTATCATCTAAGGGTGCCTCCATTTTTTTCAAAACCCGCCGCGAACTTGGCGAATGTTACTCAATCATCCAAATAACGTTTGTTTAAACCCGCATACGCGTCGATGCGCCGATCACGCAAAAAGGGCCAAATGCGGCGCACCGCTTCCGTGCGTTGCATGTCGATGGTGGTGACTAATACGCTGGGATCGTGCGCCGCTTGCGCGAGAATTTCGCCCTGTGGTCCGGCGACGAAGCTGTGCCCCCAAAATTGGATGCCCGCGCTAGCGCCCGCAGGGCCGGTTTCATGGCCTACGCGATTGCTGACCAATACCGGCAGGCCGTTGGCGATGGCATGCGCACGTTGTATCGTCATCCAGGCATCGCGTTGACGTGATTTTTCCGCGTCGCCGTCATTGGGGTCCCAACCGATGGCCGTTGGGTATAGCAATAAATCCGCACCTTGTAAGGCCATCAAACGTGCGGCTTCCGGGTACCACTGATCCCAGCATATTAGTACGCCGAGTTTGCCGACTGAGGTGGTGATGGGCGTGAATCCTAAATCGCCAGGGGTGAAATAAAATTTTTCGTAAAATCCAGGGTCGTCCGGGATATGCATTTTGCGATAAATACCCGCGATAGTACCGTCATTCTCAAACACCACGGCGGTGTTATGATATAAGCCTTTCGCGCGGTGTTCGAACAGCGATGCGACGATCACCAATTTCAATTCGCGCGCCAAAGTGGAAAAAATTTCGGTGCTCTGGCCGGGTATCGTCTCGCCCAAATCGAAATTGGCAACGTCTTCCTGTTGGCAAAAATACAGGCTGGAGTGTAATTCTTGCAGTAATACCAATTTTGCGCCCTGCTCCGCCGCATGCAAGATGCCTTGTACGCTGGTCGCGAGATTTTCTTTGTGTTCTTTGGAACAGGTTTGTTGCACCAAGGCAACGGTCAAGGTCTGGGTCATGGGCGCTGTGCCTGTGCAAAGGTAACCACGCCAGCCGGAATTTGCATGGTCAAGCAGTGCAAACTTCCGTATTGGCGTATGATAGGCCGACAATCTATGCCGATGATAACATGTTTTGGAAAACAGCGTTGCAGGGTTGCACGGGCCGCATCGTCGTGCGTATCCGCATACGTGGGCATCAACACCGTGCCATTAATGATTAAAAAATTGGCATAGGTTGCGGGCAAGCGTTCGCCGGCATCGTTGTATTGCGCGCCGGGCCAGGGCAACGCGGCCAGGGTGTATGGATTTCCCTGTGCATCGCGTAGCGCCTGCAATTCTTTTTCCATGGCCTTTAATTCGGCATAATGTTCATCGTCAGGGTCATCGCACGACACGTAGGCTATCGTATGTTCGTCACAGAGTCTGGCGAGGGTGTCGATGTGGCTGTCGGTGTCATCTCCGGCGAGATAACCGTGGTCTAGCCACAGTATACGCGTTACGCCTAGCGTTTGTTTTAGATAACTTTCGATATCGGCGACACTATAGCCGGGATTGCGCTGCGGAGACGACAAACAACGTCGAGTGGTTAATAATGTGCCCAGGCCGTCGCTTTCTATACTTCCGCCTTCCAGTACAAAATTTAAATCGCGTATTTGGTGCGCGCCAAATGCATGTTGCGCGGCAATGGTTGCGGTGATTCGATTGTCGAGTTCGGCGGCGAATTTATTGCCCCACCCGTTAAAAATAAAATCCAAAACGACCGGTTTATCATTTTCAAAAACGCAAATGGGACCATGGTCGCGCGCCCATGAATCATTGGATGGCGCGATGAAAAATTGTATATTCGATATTTCTACGTCGCTATTGCGCAGCGTTTTTTCTATATGCGTACGGTGGCCGGCGTCGCGGGCGACAATTAAACACTGTTCACGTAGCGCGATATGTTTGGCGATTTCGCACATCACGCGTTCGACTTCGGGCAAGTGCGGACGCCATGCCGTGGCGGGGTGCGGCCAGGTCAACATCACGGCGCTTTGCGGCGCCCATTCAGCGGGGAGTATTGTGGACATGCGGGACCTATTCTTGAGTCGCCACGGAATTTGGCGGAAAACCGGGTTTAAATTTAGGAATCGAGCGTAACACGCGATGATCCTCGAAGATCACGACAAATTGCTCGTATTCCCAACGGGTGATGGCGGGCTTGCCCACTGGGCCTATGCTACTTGACGGGTCGCCGAAGGCCTCGCGCACTTCCTGTGGCGTCATGCCGCTGACCGGGCGCGGTAAACCTTGCACCGTGTTAGGGGGTTCTTGTTGGATAACTTCGATCAGTAATTTATCGCCTTCCGCTGCGATAACCTGCATACCGAAGAGCGACAAGATTGTCGCAAAAATTTTGGAAAGTGTGCGCATATGATCTCTCCACGCCAAAAGTTAAATATTGTGTGCTTGTTCTATGGCATTTCCGATATATCCCGCCGGTGTCAGCGCCAATAACCGCGCCTTCGCCGCTGTAGGAATTTCCAACCGTTCGATAAAAACATGTAATGTTTCGCGCGTGATCGCCTGTCCACGCGTCAGTTCTTTGAGTTTCTCATAGGGCTGCGGTACGCCGTAACGTCGCATGACCGTTTGTATGGCCTCCGCCAACACTTCCCAGTTGTGATCTAAATCTTCCAACAGCCGTTGCGCGCTGACTTCCAATTTGCCAATGCCCTTGAGCGTCGCTTGCATGGCGATCATGCTATAAGCGATACCCACGCCAAGATTGCGTAGCACGGTGGAATCGGTCAGGTCGCGCTGCCAGCGGGAAATAGGCAATTTGGCGCTCAGGTGTTGAAAAACGGCGTTGGCCAGACCTAAATTGCCTTCGGAATTTTCAAAATCAATCGGGTTGACCTTGTGCGGCATGGTCGAGGAGCCGACTTCGCCCGGCACGGTTTTCTGCAGGAAATAGCCCA
>CAKKRP010000058.1 GCA_919902765.1 Gammaproteobacteria bacterium
CCCGCATCGCAGATGAAGGCCACCGCGTAGGTCCGGCCCCGGCCCGGGATCGCGTCGGCCGTCAATACGACGCGCGGTATCGCCCTTTTGCGCGGGTCCGCAGCGATACGCAAGGTCCGCAGCAGGCCTATGCAGTCCATGCCTTCTGGCGTCTCGCATTGCCCGACAAGCAATAGATCGAAGTCTGTGGTCAAGAAGAAGTACATCGCTTCTTCTGGAGAGACATAGTGTTCTACGCTAAACCCGATGTCATTTAAGACCCGGGTGATTTCCCGCGTCACTTTAAAACTATCTTCGACTAAACATACTCTCATCGCTACTCATCCCCCAGCACTCCGTCGCCATTACTGTAAACTGGTGCGACGAATCAAATCAAACGATCACAAAGCAGACTACCACCACCACCAACCACGCTACCCCCTTTACGAGGGGCTAGCAAAATTAACCGTAATTTAAATACTGTGATCTTAACCGCCCCTTAGACAGGGGCCGGTTTCGTACTTACAGTTGGTATTAGGCCTACCCCGCCCCACTCACTTATTTTAGAACAAGTCTGAAAAATAACAGGGTGTTGCACAGCAAAATTATACCGTATATGCACCGGTATTACCCCCCCACGGGCACTACACAAACGGTTATTTCATCGCGATCATGATAAAGCTGTTTGGCGCGTAACTCCACCACCCGACCCTCGGCGGCGGTGATCTCGTGCATACGCTCCATACATCGCTGCACCTCGCTGTAGCGCTTTTTCATCGGCAACTTGAGGTTGACCACCGCGCATAGGCACCAGGCCTGCGCGACCCAGCGCGCCGCCAATTCGGCCGTGCGTATGGGTTGCTCCACCATGTCGCACACCAACCATTGTACCGGCCGTGGCGGCCGATAGGAAAAGCCGTCCACACGCAGGTGTTCGACCAAGCCGCTGTCCATGAGCGACGGTGCGAGCGCGCCGTTGTCGATGGCGGTGACACGCACATGCCTACGCACCAACTGGTAGGTCCACCCCCCCGGCGACGCGCCCAAATCCACGGCCGCCATCCCCGGCTGCAACCAACGTTCCCGCTCGTCTGCGGTCAACAGCGTCAGGAAGGCCTCTTCGAGCTTAAGGGTAGACCGGCTAGGGGCCTCGGAGGGCGACCTTAGGCGCGGCACCCCGCCCAGCCAGGGGGCACTGTTCGCGGTTGGGCTAATGCCTATATAGGCCGCGTGGCTTGCCAGAAAGCAGATGTGTAGCCGCCATGGGCTAGCGGTCTGGAGCACCCCCAGACGCTGCAAACGCTGCCCTAAGGGCACCCGCAAGCCTTGGCAGAGGGGCGATAGCACTTTGTGTTCATCGCTGTCCGGGGTTTCAAGAAACACCTCATCGACCACCGCCAGGCCCGCCTCGGCCACGCCCTGCGCCAACGGGGTGGCGCGGTCAGTCAACGGCAGGTCGTCGCGCCACCCCACTACCCAAAACCATTGGCGCGCGAAAATTAGATCACACAAGCGAAACTTGGCGAACCACTGCGCAGCGGTAAGTTCGTCGGCGGGGTAAAACAAGACATAGCCGCTGGCAGGTTTGGCCTTGCAATAGCCCGCGATGCCGACGGCACGGGCCTGATCGACGATTTCAGCGGCGCACTCGCCTTCGAACCCAGGGCGACAATAGAGAAAGACGGCAATAGCGGACATGTGTGCCCACTATACGCGATTTGACGGATTGATTGTAGTGTTTTTTTCTGTTATTCGAAACGCGACCTAGGCCTGCTTGGCGCAGTCACCCGTCAATTGATCCGCCGGTCGGCGCACATCAAAAAATTCGACGATCTGTTCGCGCTTAAGCATCGCGTCCTGGTAACCCAGGTTAATCAATTCGCGACAATAGGCGCGCTCGAACAACACATAGCTTAACAAACTGGAGCCGCTATGCGGCGACACACCCAAGCCGCGCATCAAAAACCGTATCGGTGCAGGCATCAAATGCACATGACGTGCGGCCATTAAATCGAGATCGCGGCTGGGGGCAATGGTTAATACGTCGATGACGCGCAAATTACTGGCCTTGCGCAAATCCGGGGGCAATGAATTTAACGTCCGGTTGATGCGGCACAAGCGTTCCAAGTCGGCGTCCACGTTATCTAAGAAAATACTGTTGAGCACGTGGCCCGCAATCTGCGCCAGCGAGGGAAATTCCGGCACTTCATCGCCGCCGTTGCCATTGGTTTCATTTTTAACGCCTACCACGAATAGACGTTCAGCCCCTAGGTGCAAGGCCGGCGAGATCGGGGCGGTCTGGCGCATCGAACCGTCGCCAAAATATTCATTGCCGACTTTTTCCGGCGCGAACACAAAGGGGATCGCCGACGACGCCATTAAATGGGTCATGGTCAATTGGGTGGCGACACCCATACGCCGCATGCGCGACCATGGCTCCAATTTGGCTACACCTTGGTAAAATGCAATCGCGTGTCCGGTGGTATAACTGGACGCCGATACGCTTAAGGCTTCTACCAATCCAGCGTCTATGGACGTTTGGATGCGATCGAAATCCAGATAATGCGATAACAATTTGTGCAGCGGCGCGCGATCCAGCAGGGCGCTGGGATTATATTTTCCCAAACCGCCTAAGGCCAAGGTGGCGAACCAATGTAAACCGGCCCGCGCCAACCCCCAAGTATCGGCGCGAAAAACCTCATGCACTCGAAAATTGTGCCACACATGGGTCAGTCGCCACACGGCCTCGCGAAAATGATGGGCATACACCGCCAACGCGGTGGCGTTGATGGCACCAGCGGAAGTCCCGCAAATTATGGGGAAGGGATTCGAAATATCCTTAGGTAGGATATCCGCCACGGCCTTGAGCACGCCTACTTGGTAGGCCGCGCGCGCACCGCCCCCTGACAGTACCAGCGCCGTTTTGATCTTACCGGTTTTGTGCGACAACTCCATATAAAACAACTTCCTGCCATGCCAATATAGATTTGACCACCACCAGGCGAAAAATTCCACCCCCTACTACTTACAGTTTAGCGGCGGAATAAGCGCGCGGTTGAGATCAATAATATTATATCTTCGCTGGCGGCAGGGATTATCCGCGCCGACGTCCCGGTAGCGCGGCAGCGGATCGTTTTATTTGGTACCGTTTAATAGCGCCAAGGTCATTTGCGGTGTCACATTGGCATGCGATAGCGCGGCGATCCCGCTTTTCTTGAGTAGCCGGGCGCGCGCCAATGCAGCGGTTTCTTTGGCATAATCGGCGTCTTGGATACGACTACGCGCGCCCGCCAGATTTTCGTATCTATTTTCAGAACTGCGCACGGAAGACTCAAACTTACTCATCAGCGCGCCAAACGAGGCGCGTTGCGACGCTACATTATCGAGCGCTGCATCGACGATAGACAAGGCATTAGTCGCATTTTGCGCGGTGCTGACATCTAAACTCGCGACATCCTGCAATTGCGAGCCCTGACTGGCGTTAGCCAACACCGCCCCAGCGGTGCCTGTGGCGCTAAACGCGGCGTTTGAATCCAACTGTACTTGTCCCGTTGCGACCGCAGTGTCTACCACATTATCGGCCACTAAGGTCATGCTACTGCCACCACCTTGCACCACGACATTGCCGGAATTGGCGGTGTCGGTATCGCTCAGACTAACATTCTGGCCTTGCGCATCAGTCAAGGTGATACCGCTTCCATCCGCCTTTACTGAGGCCACCACGCCGGTCTTATTGCTCACGTCATTAAATGCGGACGCGGCTTGCGACAGCGAGGCGACGCCGGTGTCGGCGCCTAGATTAAAACTCACCGTCGTCGGCGCGCCATTGCCGGCGCTAAGGTTTAATACATAGCTGCCCGCCGCGCTAAAATTCACATCCACTTGCGTCTGCGCATTGGCAGTGACGCCTGTCGTACCGGAGGTTTGATTGATGGATTGCGCAATCGTTTGCGCCGAGGCGCCGGCTGCGTAATTGATCGTGGATGACCCCGTCGCGCCGGTAATATCAACGCTGCCCGCCGCGCCGATGCGACTGGCGGCACCGACCGAGCTCGCCACGCCGGCGATACGGTTATCGCCGTACTGATCGGTATTAAAATTCTTCGTATTCGCCGCCAAGGTGTCGTTGACGTTGGCCCCGACCTGAAACAGCGCGGTATTAAACGACCCATCTAAAATCTTCTGACCATTGAATTGCGTCTGTCCCGCGATATCCTGTAAACCGGCCGCCAACTGACTGACTTCGGCCTGTAACGCCTGGCGGTCCGCCGCCGAATTGGTGCTGTTAATAGACTGTACGGCCAATTCGCGTATACGTTGTAAATTACCGCCCGCCTCTTGTAACGCGCCCTCTGCGACCTGCGCCAGGGACACACCGTCATTGGCGTTGCGCATACCCGCCGCCGTGCCCTGTAGCTGCGCCGCCATGCGCTCAATAATCGCCAACCCCGCCGCATCGTCACGCGCGCTATTGACGCGTTTTGCAGACGACAAACGTTGCATAGAGGTGCGCGTGCTGGCGTCGGTCGCATCCAAAGTGCGCTGCGCAAATAATGAAGGAATATTCGTATTAATCGGCGATGGCATTAGAATCTCCGTATACCCAGGAAAGGGTGGACACGGGTGTATAACGGCCATACTAACGAATAACAACTGCGAACTACTTCACAATTTCTGAAAATCCGCCAAATTTTGTTTTATAAGGCCGATTAGTTTTTTTGCGCGGCGGTTTTATCCTGCGTTTCGGCGGCCGCTTCCGGCAGGGCCATCCAACGCATTAACGCACCGCGTAACGCGTCTAAACTGACCGGTTTGGCCAAATAGTCGTTCATACCCACATTCAAACATTTGTCGCGATCCCCTTCCAAGGCGTTGGCGGTGACCGCGACTATCGGCACGTCGCGACGCAAGTCGTTTAAGGCGCGAATTTGCCGGGTCGCCTCATAGCCGTCGATTACCGGCATCAGACAATCCATCAATACCAAATCGTAATGCGTAGCGCTGATTTTTTGCACCGCCTCGGCACCGTTTTGCGCCAAATCGCTGGGCAGTCCCAAGCGAATCAGCATGGCCATCAACACCCGTTGGTTGACCGGATTATCCTCCACCACCAGCACGCGTAAAGGCCGATTGGATACACTGGAGGTTTGTTTTTCGACTTTTCTTGTATTCAATTGTTCGATTAATGCGGTACCGGTGTAGGGACTATGCAACATCCGGCCAGGGCGATTATCAAGGAGATTTTGAGCCAGCTTCGCTTGACGACGGTGACACAGTATCACCAGCGGTATATTCGGATATTGCTCAGCGAACTGTGCGATTTTTTCCATTTCCGGAGCGCTACCTTCGTGCAGCGATACCAATAACACAGTGGGGGTCTTGTCTTTCACATCGACCCCCCACCCGTGCAATTCCAAAAACCAGCTTAAATGATCGCGCATCACGGCGTCGCTGACACACATCGCCACATAGCGTGTGGCATGCGGCGGCGCGACGTATTTTGGCTTCACGACCTCCGCCGTCACCGGCAATTGAAACGTAAAGGTACTCCCTTTTCTCAACTCGGACTGCACGACGATGGTGCCACCCATCAATTCCGTCAACTTTTTCGCTGTACACAAGCCCAAACCCGCGCTGCCGATACCGCGCGCGCCCGCCTGGCCGATTTGCGCGAACTGTTCAAAAATAGTCGCTAAATACTGCCCTGCAATGCCGCATCCGGTATCTTGAACCGCGATGTTTAAATACGTTTTCGATCCTTGTGTCGCCAAACCTGCGGTAATCACCACACCGCCGACATCGGTAAATTTAATGGCATTCTCGATCACATGCGTCAACGCCTGGCGCAAACGCACCGGATCCGCATCCATGCGCACATCCAAATTCGTTGGCGCTAAATAGCTCAGATATAGATTCTTGGTCATACTCGCGCCCAAGGTGCGCACGGTGGACGCCAC
The DNA here is from genome assembly GCA_919902765.1 of Gammaproteobacteria bacterium. Lineage (GTDB taxonomy): Bacteria > Pseudomonadota > Gammaproteobacteria > S012-40 > S012-40 > CAKKRP01. The sequence continues at coordinate 5,937 of CAKKRP010000058.1, forward strand.
CAACGATAATGGATTGACTTCGCGCTTTTCCAATACCATGGTGCCTGCATCTATGCGCGCAAAATCCAATACTTGATTGACCGTATCCAACAAACTTTTACCGGACGAACGAATAATATCGAAATATGCCTTACGCTCCGCCGCGTCGGTCGCGGTTTCCGCCAATTGCAAAGTGCCCAAGATACCGTTGAGCGGCGTGCGCAACTCATGATTGATATTGGCCAAAAAGGCGTCTTTCGTACGCCCGGATTCCAAGGCCAAATCGCGCGCGCGGATTAATTCTTGGGCGGCCAGGCGACGTTCCGTCACATCGCGCGCCGCACCTAAAAAAAAGGTCTTATCGCGCATTTTTATCGCGCTGATCGCCAGATCCATGGTAAATTGCTCACCGTTTTTAATGACGGCGGTGACTTCTCGCGGCCCGACACCGATGATAGTACCCACCCCCGTATTGAGATATTTATCTATAAACCCTTGATGCTGGGGGCGCAACGTATGCGGCATCAACATTTCTATCGGGTGTTGCAATAATTCCTCTGCGGAATATCCGAATAACTCAAATGCGGCGGCGTTTGCCTCGATGATCGTGCCATTGGAATCGACAATCACCATGCCGTCCATCGCCGAGCTGAAAATACTCCTAAACCAGGTATCGCTGTCACGGTATTTGGTTTCCGAACGACGTATTTCGTCGATTTTTTCTTCTAATAGTTCGCGCTGTTGCTTCAGGCGCGCGTCGCGTAATTCCAACGTCGCCATCATTTCATTATAGGCATGTGCGATGCCGCGCACCTCGGTAGGCCCGGCAATCGGCGCCATGTTGGACACGTTGTCGCGTGCAGCGCGCGTCATGATATCCCGTAACTCACCCACGGGTTTCACCACGCTGCGCATAAATGCCGCCAGCATAGAATAATTCGCGAGCGCCATGGCGGCAACCGCCACCAACAACCCAATTAAGTTAAATATCAAATGATCGTCCAGCGCGCTCGTGCGCATCGCCAACGCCACATACTTGGGCGCAGTGAAATCTTCCGTTGCCGCTTCTTTTGCACTACCAAGCGGCGCAACCACATAAACTAAATGCATATCCTGCTGTAAAAAAGCGTCGTTTGCGATCAGTTTCGACACCTCGAAGCGGGCTGGCGTCTGCACGGATCGCATACCGTATACTTGCAGCACATCGCCTACCTTGCCGATCAAAAATACGGCTTCTAAATTATGTACCTCCAATAAACGCTGAGTGACCCTCTCAAAACCGGCGTGCGCATCCTGCGTCAATTCTATATCGCGCGCCGCCCGCGCGACCAACCCTTGCGCATTGCCGATAAAATTCTCATAGTCGTGACGTTGCTCGCTTAACACAAACAACACACCGCCCAATATCCCCAACGCAAAAACCGCCGCCGTGACCAGCCACGCCCATTGATGCAGCGATAAACTAGCATTTTTTTTGTTTCCCAATTTTAATACACTCAATATCTGTCTCATATTTGTCCGATGTACCGTAACGCGAAAGGCATACCATTAATACAATAAAGACTTGCACTCACATCGCACCAAATTATGGACTGACATACCCAACGCGCGAAAATGTCCATTTTTTCGGCATAGCGCGGCGATCCAACCTGGGGACTTCCATGTCCATCATTGGGTGCCGAGTGATTGCAATGGTGCAAGTCTCAGGAATGACTTTCGGTACGCGCCGCATAAGATTGAGATGTAGAAAACAGGGGATAAAATATTGTGGGAGATTAAAATCTAAAAACGCTGCATAGTGCGGGAATAAAACATTATTTTTTTATACCATGTTAACAATAAACTCACAAATCTCCGCAGCGCAATTGCAGCGCCGCCAATGCCGCGATACTCGCGGTTTCCGTGCGCAAAATACGCGGCCCAAGGCTGACTGGAATAAATTGCGCGGCGCGTGCGATGGCCGACTCTTGTTCGCTCATACCGCCCTCCGGGCCGATCAACAACGCCACCGGCCTATGCACATCTAGTGCGATATCGCGCAGGCGCTGCACGCTACCCGGCAACAACATTAAGCGTTGCGCGTGTTTAGGCAAGGCCTCGCCCCACTGCGTTAACAATTGCGGCGCATGCACCTGCGGCACGGTGTTGCGCCCGCATTGCTCGCACGCGGCGTTCACAACCCCTTGCCAATGTTGCATACGTTTATCCGCGCGTTCTCCCGCCAGCTTGACGACGCTACGCTCCATCGCCAGCGGAAAAACGGCGCCTACGCCCATTTCCACGGCCTTTTGCAGCGTGTAGTCCATGCGATCGCCGCGCGATATCCCCTGCCCCAACCAAATAGACAACGGTGATTCAAGTTCGCGCTCCACATGCGCACCGACACGCACGCGCACCTCATCTCGCTCTATGCGCTCGATCACGGCGCTATATTCACCGCCCCGACCGTTAAAAACGCTGACTTCGGCACCGCGTTGCAGGCGCAATACGCGCACTAAATGCCGCGCCGGACTTTCTTCGAGGGCGAGTTCCGTGCCGCTCGTTAACGGTTGCGGCGTATAGATGCGTGGGCGACGCACACGCGGCTCGATGTCACTGTTCGCCAGCAAGCTGCGCTAACAGATCAGCCTGATGTTCATTGATTAAGGGGTCTATTACCGCGTCTAAATCGCCTTCAACGATGGCGTCCAAGCGGTACAGCGTTAGATTGATACGATGATCGGTCAAACGCCCTTGCGGAAAGTTGTAGGTGCGTATACGTTCCGAGCGGTCTCCGCTGCCGATCAAGTCGCGCCGCGTTTGCGCCCGCTCTTTCGCTTGCTTGTCGCGTTCCATTTGGGTTAGCTTGGCTTGCAACAAACTCATCGCGCGCGCACGATTTTTGTGCTGCGAACGCTCGTCCTGACATTCGACGATGATGCCGGTGGGGATGTGCGTAATACGGATCGCCGAATCGGTTTTATTGACATGTTGACCGCCCGCCCCGGACGCGCGAAAGGTATCGGTTTTCAGATCCGCCGGATTGATATCGAATTTTTCCACTTCGTCCAATTCGGGCATCACCGCGACGGTGCAGGCGGAGGTATGGATACGCCCTTGCGCCTCGGTTTCGGGCACGCGTTGGACGCGGTGACCGCCGGATTCGAATTTCAAACGCGAATAAACGTTGCGCCCGATGAAACGCGCGATGACTTCTTTATATCCGCCGTGTTCGCCGGCGCTTTCGCTGATGACTTCGACCTGCCAGCCTTGGCGCTCGGCATAGCGGCTATACATGCGGAATAAGTCGCCCGCGAAGATCGCCGCCTCGTCGCCGCCCGTGCCCGCGCGCACCTCGATAAACACATTGCGTTGATCGTTGGGGTCGGGCGGGATCAATAATCTTTGCAATTCGAGCGCTAACGCGTCGCGCCGCTGTTGCGCGAGCCTAACCTCATCCTCGGCCATCGCGCGCATCTCGGCGTCGGCGTCTTGTTGCATTTCTTCAGCGGCTTGGATATCGGTTAGCGTGCGTTGAAAACGCGAAAAACATTCCGCAACTGGCTGCATTTGCGCGTACTCGACCGAATAGTCGCGGAATTTTTGCTGATTGTCGGCCACTTCCGGCGTGGCCAACAACGCGCTCAATTCCTGCACGCGCTCGGAGACCTTCTCCAGCTTGGCAAGTATACTTGGTTTCACTTATTGATCGGCGTCTTTGAGATTGAGGATATGGCGCGCGGCGGCGAGTAAATCGGTGCGACCGTCAACACCGGCTTGGCGTATGTTTACTGAGGGTTCGTGCAAAATTTTGTTGGTCAAACCGCCCGCCAAACGTTGCAATACTTCGTCGGGCGGCATGCCGTTACGCAGCAGTTTTAGAGCCTTGTGGAGTTCCAAATTTTTATATTGTTCTATCTCGTCGCGATATTGGCGCACCACATCGACCGCCGCCTGCGAGCGCAACCAACCCATAAACGTATGCACTTGGCTGTCGATGATGTCTTCGGCCTTGACGGCCGCTTCTTGGCGCGATTTAAGGCCTTCTTGGATAATTTGATCTAAGTCATCGACGGTATATAAATAGACATCCGCCAATTGGCCGACTTGGCTTTCGATGTCGCGCGGCACGGCGATATCCACCATCAACATTGGCTTGTGTTTACGCGCGCGGATGGCGCTTTCCACGGTGCCCTTGCCTAAGATAGGTAATGGGCTGGCGGTCGATGAAATGACGATATCGGCCTCCGCCAAATGACCGGGTATCTCGCCCAACGAAATCGCATACGCGCCGATCTCTTGGGCCAGTGTTTGCGCGCGTTCCAAGGTGCGGTTGGCGATGATAATACGCCCGATGCCCGCCTCTTTCATATGGCGGGCGGCGAGTTCTATGGTCTCGCCCGCGCCGATCAACAAGGCGGTGTGGCGCGGAAAATCGCTGAATATTTGCTTGGCCAGACTGACCGCCGCGAACGCTACCGACACCGGGCTCTCGCCGATCGCGGTGTCGGTGCGCACTTGCTTCGCCACCAAAAATGTATGCTGACACAGCCGGTTTAACACGGTGCCCAAGGTACCCGCCTTAACGGCCTCTTGATACGCCGCTTTAACCTGGCCCAGGATTTGCGGCTCCCCGAGCACTAACGAATCCAAGCCGCTGGCGACACGCAATAAATGGCGCACGGCGGCGGAATCGGGGTGGACATAGGTATAGGGCGACACTTGCTGGGAATTCAATGAATGGTAGGCCGTGAACCAATCGAGGACTTGCTCACTCTCAGGGTTATCGACTAAGCAATACAACTCGGTGCGATTACATGTCGAGAGGATGGCGGCCTCGCTGACCCCCGGCCGGGAGGTCAAAGAACGCAGCGCCTCCGGCAGCCGATCAGGGGCAAAGGCTACCCGTTCCCGTATATCCACGGGGGCCGTCTTATGATTGATGCCAAAGGCTAATAGCCGCATGTCGATCATGTGCTAATACCAAAAAGAAAGCATTCTGAGCGATCATCAGTCATATTACAAGCGGCCCCTGCCTCGAAAGGTGTAACATACGGAACAATAACGCATTGGCCGATGACTAGGTTTGTGGGTATTATACTATCATGAGGCATAAGACGACCTGAAGTCGTTCACTTGGAGATCAAAATGCGATATGCGGCACGCGCCTGGGTAGCCCTCGCGGGCTTATTGGCGGCTTCGGCCTGTAGCTCGATGCAACTAGCTGAAAAATCGGCCAAAACACCCGCTAAGCAAAATGCGGCCCGGCCTGCTGCGCGGGCCGCGAGTGGCCCCTTTGGAAGCCCGGCTGAACAATTGATGTATCAAGCCTTGGTGGCGGAGATTGCGCTGCAACGCGGTGAACTCGCCATTGCGGTCGATAATTACGCAGCGGTGGTGCGCTCCACCCAAGACGCCGCCGCCGCGCAACGCACGGTGCAAATCGCAATGTTTGCGCGCAATTATGACGCCGCGCTGGCTGCCGCCAAGGTGTGGGCGGCACAACAACCTTCTCAAGAGGATGCGCGCCGCGTGCTGGCGGTGCTCTATCTGCGCAAGGGCGAATCCGACAAGGCGGTCGAGACCTTCGCCTCGGTGTTGGCGACCAAAAAAGAAGATTTGGCGGATAGCTATTATCAAATCGGCGCGCTGCTGCGGCGTGAGCTGGACAAATCCGTCGCCGTCGGCGTGATGGAGCGGCTGGTCAAACTCCACCCCGAAAGCCCCGAGGCCGCCTATAGTTTGGCCACCATTTATATGTGGGCCTCCGCAGACGACCAGGCGCGCACCCAGGCGGAGCGCGTGCTCAAACTCAAGCCGGATTGGCCGGATGCGGTCAGCCTCAAGGCGCGCGCCATGCATGCGTCCGGGGACACCAAAGGCGCGATCGGCTATCTCAAAGACTATTTGCAACGCCAACCCAAAGACGCCCTGGTGCGTTTCGATTATGCGCGCATGCTGGTCGATAGCCGACGCTTTGAAGAAGCCCGCGCGCAATACGACATCCTGCACAAACAACAAGCGGATAACGAAGAGGCATTATACGCGCTGGGCGTGTTATCCATGCAATTTAAAGATTACAAAGAGGCCGAAACCTATTTCACGCAGCTCTTCGAGCTCGGCAAACGCACCGATCACGCGGCGTATTATCTCGGCGAACTGGCCGATCAGAATAAAAAATACGATGCAGCCTTAACCTGGTTTGAACGCGTGCAAGCGGGCGAATTCCGCCTCGATGCCGCCCTGCGCGCCGCCAATATCGTGCAACGCCGCAACGGCGTCGAGGCCGCCCGCGAGCGTCTGCGTAGCATCCAAGTGTTCAATCCGCAGGAACGCCGCGAGGTCATACTCGCCGAAGGCGCGTTATTGCGTGACGCCAAACGCTTAAAGGACGCCTTAGACGTGTACACACGCGGCCTGGCGGACAACAAAGACGACACTAAACTATTGTATGCCCGCGCGCTCGTCGCCGAACGCCTTGATAAACTCGATATGGCCGAGGCCGACCTGAAAGCCATCTTGGCCCACGAGCCGGATAACGCCTCGGTATTGAACGCCTTGGGTTATACCTTGGCGGACCGCACCTCGCGCTACCCGGAGGCGCTCAAATTGATCGCGCACGCGCTCGAACTGCAACCCAATGACCCGGCCTTTTTGGATAGCATGGGTTGGATACAATATCGTTTGAGCAATTTCGACAAGGCGCTGGAGTATCTCAAAAAGGCCATAGAATTGGCCAATGATGGCGAGATCGCGGCCCACTTAGGCGAGGTGTTATGGGTCAGCGGCCGCCAGGACGAGGCCATCAAGGTGTGGCGCTCCGCACGCCAGAATTTTAGCGATAACGAGGCCTTGATCAAGGTCATGCAACGTTACGGGCAGTGATGCCTGGACCGCGCGCCTGGGCGTGTGCATTGCTGGCGGCCACCGTAGAGGCCTGCCAGTTATGGCCCGCACAACCCGCCCCGGCTGCGTGGCGTTCCCAAGCGCACGCCTGGGAACGCACCACCCACTGGGAGGCCAACGGCCGGTTTGCGGTGCGCTATGGCTCCACCAGCGAACAAGGCACCCTCACCTGGCAGCAACAAGGCACCCACTACACGCTTTTGTTGAGCTCGCCGTGGGCACAAGGCGGCATCGCGCTAGAGGTCAGCCCACGAGGCGCGCAGTTGCGTAGCGCCGATGGTCAGCGCCGCTACGCCGACGACCCTGAAGCCTTGCTCACGCAATATATCGGTTGGCCGCTGCCGGTCACGGCCCTCGGATATTGGTTGCGCGCCCTGCCGCAACCTGGGCACAGTTACCGCGCCCATTGGGACGCGCAAGACCGGTTACAACACCTGTCGCAAGCGGGCTGGGAGATCACCTATACGCGTTACGCCGCCGACACGCTGCGACCCGACAAGTTGGTACTGACGCACGCCGACCTGGAGGCCCGCATTGTGCTTGACGAGTGGGCGGTGCCCACACCCCAGCCATACCCGTAGGGGCAACCCCCTGTGGGTGCCCTGATGTCGTGGCAACCTATTAGCAATTTAATTTATTCTAATATTCAAATGTTTTATTTATTATGGATGGGCGCGTTTTGTTATGCTACGCGCCAACACACACGCTATGCACATGGCGCGGGCAGACCGTCGCTAGTCACCGCGCGTCCAAGCGCCCGTACACCGAGGGTACTATAATGGCAGACCAATCGTTTACCACTGATAACATTGACGAAAAAAAACGCCGCACACTGATCGCCGCCGCCACCGTGGTCGGCGGGGCCGGAGTCGCGATGCTGGCCCGCCCGTTGGTCGAATCGATGTTGCCCAGCGAACGCGCCCAGGCGGCGGGCGCCCCCGTCGAGGTCGAGCTCAAGGCCTTGCCGCCGGGGCAATTGATGACCGTGGAATGGCGGGGCAAACCGGTGTGGATCGTACACCGCACCCCCGAAATGCTCGCCGACTTGGCCAAAAACACCCTCAAATTACGCGACCCCGAATCGACGGCGACCGCCCAGCAGCCGCCGTTTGCGCAAAATGAATACCGTGCGCAGCGCCCCGAATATCTTATCGTGGTCGGCATTTGCACCCACTTGGGTTGCGCGCCCACGTTTCGCCCCGAGGTCGGCGCGGCGGATATCGGCACGGATTGGTATGGCGGGTTTTTCTGCCCCTGACACGGTTCGCGTTATGATCT
>CAKKRP010000059.1 GCA_919902765.1 Gammaproteobacteria bacterium
CGCCATTCGACCGCCACCGGTGGAGATTGTGCGGAGCAATCGCGGGTTTTGGGTCGAAGCGGAGGGTTGACGGTATATTTAAAGTAGTGCTAGCCTGCTGGCAAGGTGCATAGAAAATACAGTCACATCAGGGAGGAACAATTGTGCAATGTTCGGACATTAAAGGCCTAACCTTCGATCATTCCAGTGTCGCGGCCATTGATCAAATCCGGGAAATTCAGAACTTCGGTAGTATGCTGACGGTGCTCATGGGTACCAGCGTGATGACGGATATCTTTGTCGGTAGGCACGGACTTAAAAAACCGTTGGCTGTGGCTTGGGGCATTAGTCAAAATGAGTGGTTTCAATGGTCGCAGGCGATGCGGTCGGTTCCATCGCTTGTGCGGTGGCAGGTGAGGGATATCGCGTTTGATCAGTATACAAAGCATCTTTCCGGTGTTGAACATGAGTTCTGGCGGGCGGTGATGAATGGTTGCGATTAGTCGATGGGGACTGGTGCTGGGCGCATTGGCCATGTCAAACATGGTCTTTGCAAGTGGGCCAAAATTCCAAGAAAAAAGTGTACAAGACGCTGATTATTATAGTTTTAACAACGATGAAATTGTATTGTTCGCACACGCCAAAATGTTACATGCTATTGATCAAGCCAATCTAAGCGCCGGGAAGTGTGATGAAAAAAGAATGAAAACCACGGTACCCGCACGCACGTTACCCGAGGTGATATTATCAAAACGTGAATGGGGCGTGGCGTTAACGTATCTCAGTGCTAAGGCAATGACGCGTTGTGGCGAAGAGGCATTGAATCGGGCATTCATCACCTTCGTACGATTCAAAAACGTCGAGAAGGCGCTGTTGGGAAGTAACAAAATGAATACGGATCCTTACAGCATGGAGTTGATATGTTGTATGTCGGAAAGGGGGAAATTAGAAACCGAATTGCAATATTTAAAAATTGATTCCAAAATCCGCCAAATATTAGAGGAAACGCCCGCGCTGAAGGAACCTTTTAATCCCATCCTCACGCTGGAGGCGATGGGGCGTTAGCATATTCGCTTGGCGTGCGGCCGCGCGCCCTGCTAAAATGCGCCCCTGGAGGCCCGCGTCCGGGCCGCGTAACACATCAGGTAGTCCATATGTCCAAGATCAAAAAGATCGTGCTGGCCTATTCCGGCGGGCTCGATACGTCGGTTATTCTCAAGTGGTTGCAAGAAAACTATGGCTGCGAGGTTGTTACCTTCACTGCCGATATCGGCCAGGGCGAAGAACTTGAACCCGCCCGCGCCAAGGCCCAGGCGGCGGGTGTAAAACAAATTTTTATCGACGATTTGCGCGAAGAATTTGCGCGTGATTTCGTGTTTCCGATGTTTCGCGCGAACGCGATTTATGAAGGTGAATACCTGCTCGGCACCTCTATCGCGCGCCCCTTGATCGCCAAACGCCAGATTGAAATCGCGCGTCAAGTCGGGGCCGATGCAGTGTCGCATGGCGCGACCGGCAAGGGCAATGATCAGGTGCGCTTTGAGTTGGGTTACTACGCATTAATGCCCGAGGTGCGCGTGGTCGCGCCGTGGCGTGAGTGGGATCTGACCTCGCGCGAAAAACTGCTCACCTATGCCGATAAAAATGGCATTCCTATCGAGCGCCACGGCAAAAAGAAATCGCCGTATTCCACCGATGCAAATTTATTGCATATTTCCTATGAAGGCGGCGTGTTGGAAGACCCGTGGGCCGAACCCGAAGAAGATATGTGGCGTTGGACAGTGGCTGTGGAAAAGGCCCCGGATCGGCCCACGTATATCGAATTGACTTATCAACACGGCGATATCGTCGCAATAGACGGCAAGGCCATGTCGCCTGCGCAAGTGATGGCGGCGCTGAATAAAATCGGCGGCGAAAACGGCATCGGTCGCACCGACATCGTCGAAAACCGCTATGTCGGGATGAAATCGCGCGGTGCCTATGAAACGCCAGCGGGCACCATCATGCTGCGTGCGCATCGCGCGATAGAATCCATCACCCTAGACCGCGAAGTCGCGCATTTGAAAGATGAATTGATGCCGCGTTACGCGAGTTTGATTTACACCGGTTATTGGTGGGCACCGGAACGCAAGATGATGCAAACCATGATCGACGCCTCGCAAGAAACGGTGAACGGACGCGTGCGCTTAAAATTGTATAAAGGCAATGTGTTCGTGGTCGGGCGCGAATCGAGCACCGACAGCTTGTTCGACGCGCGCATTGCGACGTTCGAAGAAGATCAAGGCGCGTACAATCAGGCCGACGCGACGGGGTTTATACGCTTGAATGCCTTGCGTATGCGCATTGCGGCACGCAAAAAACATCGCTGATTTTTGCGGCGGTGTGAACGTGAAAAAGGCCCTAAATAAGGGCCTTTTTTGTTTTTTTTAGATAGCAGCGCACTGCGAATATTGCGCGCACGCGGCCGCCAAATAAATGTCTACTTGGCGCGCCTTTTTCCATTCAAGGTCTTCATAAATATTTTCGATTTGCGTTGATAATTATACAAACCCTGGCGTTGCATAGGCAAAACCGCCAAATCCGCCTCGACGAATCCGCGCTCTAAAAACCAATGCGCGGTGCGCACCGTCAACACGAAAATGCGCGAAATCCCCAGAGATAAGGCCTTTTGTTCCATCAGGCCCAACAGATCATCGCCGCGCCCGGCACCTTGATAGCCCGGTTGCACCACCATGCAAGCGACCTCGGCAAAATTATCTTTTGCGAATGGATATAAGGCGGCACACGCGATGATCATGCCGTCGCGCTCCATCACCGAAAAGTGTTCGATTTCCATTTCCAGTTTTTCGCGCGAACGCCGCACCAAGGTGCCATCGGTTTCTAAGGGTTGTATGAGTTCTAAAATCCCGCCAACATCTTCGATGGTCGCAGTGCGCGTGGTGTCATACACATCGGCATTGATCAGCGTGCCGACGCCATTGCGCGTGAACAATTCCAACAACAAACCGCCGTCCACATCGCGCCCGATCACATGCGCGCGACGCACGCCTTGGCGACAGGCGCGCACGCACATCGGCAATTGTTCGAGCGGCGTTGCAGTTTGTTGCAGATAATTTTCGGCCTCCAATAGCGACAATTCGTGTATCAATTGCCCTTGATCATCCAGCACGCCTGCGCCTTCACTGAGGCAAATGAGTTTGTCGGCCTTCAAATGGATGGCGGCCAACGTCGCCACCTCGGCAGCGGAAAGATTGAATATCTCGCCCGTAGGTGAATATCCCACTGGCGGCAACAACACCATCGCGCCGTGATCTAATTCGCGTTTGATGGCCTCGGTATCAATGCGGCGGATCTCGCCGGTATAGCGATAATCCACGCCTTGATGGATACCATAGGGGCGCGCGACCACATAATTGCCGCTGTTAACACGAATATGCGCACCGGCCATCGGCGAATTCGCCAGCCCCATCGAAAGCAGCGCCTCGATCTCCATGCGGATGGCGCCCACGGCCTCTTTAACAGCCTGCAGGGCGGTGTCGTCGGTGACGCGTGGTCCCGATTGCTCCCAAGGGGCAACGCCTAATTGCTGTAAGCGCGTGTTGATTTGCGGGCGCGCGCCATGCACGAGTACCAATTTAATGCCCAGGCTGTTTAGCAATGCCAAGTCGTGGATGATATTCGGAAAGCGCGCATCCGCAACCGCTTCACCCTCTATCCACACCACAAACGTACGGCCACGGTGGGCATTGATATAAGGCGTAGAAGTGCGAAACCAACTGACATAGGTGAGTTCTTGGGGGGGTATCAATGATCTGCTCCTGCGACGGGGCGTTGCGGTGTGGATAAGGTATCACAAATTGTTTGTAGGTCGTAGTCGTTGGTTAAGGGGGTGGGAATAATCGGCGCGCCGCCATCATTCATTTCATCTACAACATGCATGGGCCGTCCTAGACGTATGCGTTATACTTTCGGCTATGACCCACGCCCATAACAGGTAGGGCAATGTGAATGGACTCCTCCCCTAACGGCATCGATATGCCAGAACGCATTGCCCTCACCCACCAGGAGACTTCATGCAGTTTTCGGACGACCAAAAACGTATTATCCAAAAGATCGCCACGGGCAAGATCAATGACCTGAATAGCTATATCGACCTAGAAACACGTTTCGAAAAGATTGATGATGCTACACAGTATCAATTTGAATACATGAAGGTCGGTGGCTCTGTCGGAGGCGGGGAGGTGGGTGTTATTGATAATGAAGATACATTAAGGGTGCAACTCCTCTCTTTTCTGGCCTTGTGTAGTAAATTGCGGCGGGTGGGGCTACTGGAAATAGCCAAAGGCGCGCCATTGCCGATGCCCCGTTTGGTGGTGAATACTGGTGGTGGCAGAAAAGCCCCGCCGCAGATCGATGCAATTTATTGTAACAATCCTGGTTACCAAGTGGTGGCGTTTGAAGACCTCAAGACGTTTATTGATAATGGCCATTTGACCGCTGATGAAATAAACCAACAGGCAGAACGCCAGGCGCGCGTGGTCGCGCAACGTTGGACCATCGGTGTGGCAGTCGTGGGTATGCTGAGTTCTGCTATCATTTCCGGGTATTCGGCGTACACCAGTACCACCGACCGATACGTGACTCTGCGTAACGTCAACGACCGTGTGCATCCTATTGTGGTAGAAATCGTGCCACCCCCGACGACAGTGAAAGCCGGTAACGTCGCCGGTGCTCCGGCCGCCTCGGTGAAAAAACAATGATCGAGACCGCCGCGCCGTCTGTGATGCGCAGCAATGCTCCGGTGCTTGGTTTGATCTGTGTCGGGGCAGAAAAACAGTTGCGGATGCTGCTGATGGATGGGGTCGGAACATGTCAACCTGTTTTAGACACCTAAATTTCAGATAAACTATATTTCGCTGCGGACAACGTAGGAAAATTGACCGGCGATGCGTCATTAATCAACCCGTCTTCGTGGCGCACCGGGTTGATATAGACGGCTTCCGGCGGGCAGCGCGCGCTTGGGCTTGCCGCGCACAAATCGAGCCGGGTGCGCCTCGTAATGACGATGCAGCGTTTGCGCTTGCTGTTGGGCGATGTCGATTTAGCGGCCAGTAAACACCTGCTCGGGCGTAAAACCCGCCAGGCCGCTATGCGCGTGCTGAAAGTTGTACCAATCGAAATACGCCTCGCACCACGTGCGCGCCTCGGCGATGTCGGCAAATCGGTCGGGATAATCCGGTTGATATTTCAGCGTCTTAAACTGGCTTTCGCTGAACGCATTGTCGTTGCTGACGCGCGGACGGTTGTGACTACAGGTGGCGCCCAGTTCGCTCATCAAATCCAGATAGCCGCGCGCAATCATGGGCGAGCCGCGATCTTGATGCACGGTGAGTTGTCCTTTGGCAATCGCATAGCGCGCCATGGCTTCCTGCATCAGTTGCCGCGCCAAGGCGCTGTTTTCTTTGCGCGACACCACCCAAGCGACGACAAAGCGGCTGTACAGGTCGAGTACGACGTACAAGGAGAGATATTCTCCGCTACGGGTTGCGGTGCAGCGTGCTGATCGAGCACAGATAGACGCCCTCGTTCAGAGCAAGGTGGCACGGACTTGGGCCGGCGGTTGATCGCAAAAACGCGCGCTGTGCAGCATGTCCAACGCCTGTTGACGTTCCGCTTCAGACAAGGCGCGCGGCTGACGACAATGCTTGCGTGAGGTGTTGCCCGACGGCGCTACCGGTGCCTTCCGGCGCGCATAAACGCTGCTGCGGTGGATGCCGAGCGCGCGGCACGCCACCGTCAAGGGCAAGGTGTCGGGGCGATGTTCCATCACGTGTTTCATGCATCGTTCCCACTGCTCGTTTGATCGAGCATCGACAAGGCTTTTTTTTGGAGGTCCAAGCAGTCGGTGGCGATGCGCAAGCGCTTTTGCAACTTGGCGTTCTCTTTTTCCAGATGCTCGATGCGGCGTCCCTCGGCAGTTTTGCTTGGCTTGGACCCGGGCTGGGTTTTCGCTAAGCCTTCCGCGCCTAGTTCGGCGAATTCCTTGCGCCATTGCTTGAGCTGGCTGCCGTAGAGATTTTCCCGGCGCAGCAAGCCACCCAGCTCGCCGTATTGGCACGCGTCGGCTTCCGTTAATATGCGCAGTTTGTACTCGGCCGTATAACGACGCCGGGCGCGTTTCTCCAGCGCGGGGGCGGGCGTCACCTGTCTTTCCGGCAACTCTGAGATGGGTTTGGGCATGGTTTGTGTCCTCTGTCGTGCGCCCTGACTTTTACATTATCTCATACAGGGGCTGTATGGGACGAGGTTGACATACAGGGGTTATTGCGCCATGCGTGGTCTATTGTGTCAATTTCGCATACATGATATTGAGCGTGACGATTTCACTGTAGCGTAATACAAAATAGTCCCCTTCAATGGGAGACCATTTTGTATTGGAATCATTCGAGTTATCTTCTTCTAGCTTTCGTCTAAAAGTTCGCTTCAACAAGACACGATCTAGATTTCCTTCTTGGTCAACTTCATATTCGAATAGCGCGCCTTGGTATAGATAGGATCCGCCATCAACATTAACTATCGCAGTTAGGTAAACTCCATCAAAATTCTTGCTATCGTTATCGGTTAACCCCGTAAACAAATAGAACCAAGGCGTATCAAATTTGAATATTGATTCAAAGGGGCCTCGTCGGTCCCATTGATTTTTTTCAACGTATGCGCGAATACCAATTCCGAACCAAAATGCGAAGAGCGATAATGATAAGTAATAAATTGCAATGAGCGACGGGTATTCTGCAACGTGTGTGGCGATGAGTGAGTGGTCATCTTTCGAGCCAATCAATAATTCCAAAAGAGCTGTATAGTCAACAGAGATATTGAATGGATTTAAAATAGCGGTAGTGATTGCGGACCAAAAGAGGTGTAAAAAAATTGCGTAAATGATGCTTGTCGCCGTCTGAGAGGCAAACGGCTTAAAATCTAAAGATGTTCTTTCTGCACGATGGAAACTGGCTCGAAAAATAGAACCAGGCAAGACTAGCAAAAATATTAGAAAAGCAGGAAGCGCAATGTTCACACGCGCCTCGCGTTAGGACTTGGAAGACACCATAGTAACTTTATATTGGACGCCGTCGATGGTGACAGTAGGTGGTGTTTTTCTGTCGTCTATTAGTTTAGGGTCAGAGGATTTTGCGGCTTGCGCCAATGCGTACCCGAACTCATTTTTAATTACATCATCCAAAAGTGCTCTTTTGAACCGATTGCTCATATACGCTTTCATGGACGCTTCCTTCCTAGAAATAGGATGTTAGAGCTTAATTATACTATCGGCAATGGCACAAAATCAATTAAGGGAAAAAACCGTATCAAAACAACGCAATGCCGCCATGCCATAGATTGCCGTAGGATCAGCAATCCATATGCCAAGGAGTATGGTCAAATTATACAGGATAACCATAATCACAACAATGGATAAAAATACACAAAAATCAAGGTGGTGCCACCTGTACCACCTTGATTTCAACCGGGTTAGACCTCGTAGCAACAACCGAAGCCGCATTGCGCCGGATGATATGCGCAACGATACTCAAATCATGCGGAATTATCGACGGGTCGCAGCGCCCAATGATCCCCGTGGTTTAAGAACGCATCTTCCCGTTCGGCAGTGACCTACACAGTCGCGCGAGCACCCCCACCCCTCTTCCCCTTACAGTATGTCTGACAATTTCACTAAGTTAAAAAACAAAGTAATTTAGTAAAATATTTCTTGCAACCGCCCATATAATTGTGTAAAAAAGACGACAGGTTCGTGAAATCCCCGCGAACACCTGAAAATTTCCACTCAAGTTAGGCAAAGTAGGCCTATATTGGGTTGGATAATTGCTTTAAAAGGTCTATTCGTAGGCAGTGCGCCTTTAAAATGCGAGGGCATGCGATAGGGGTAAGATCGCCCATTTTGGGCTTGTTTAACCGTCTCTGGAGGGGGTACTGTTATGGATCATCGTGGCGCTTTGTTTTTCAATGTCTTAGGTGTTGTTGTTGCTGCCGTGTTGTTTGTGCAAAACATGGGCGTAGCTTAAGTTTTTAAGTTGTTGTAATTTAAAAGGTTCCTTTCTAGTCTGCGGTCTTCGCGGCGTTACCCTCGGGAGTGGCCTATGGTCGTTGCCGAGGGTTTTTGTTTTATAGAGAATTTCCTGAGTATCCCTATAAAGATTGTCAGTATGCGGCAATAACATTCGCATCGCATTCAAAAACGCTCTATTTTACAATCATCACTATTATACTCAGGTATATATACAGCGCGACCCGCGTTGATTCTAAGTTGCAATGAATAACACTCCATTGGATAGCCTGGAAACCCCAAGTGACTGCCATTCTGGTATCATTCTAACGCAGTGACCCAAGAGGATATCTCCATGCCGCGCTATCGTTCTCACACCTCTACCCATGGCCGTAATATGGCCGGTGCCCGCTCGTTGTGGCGCGCCACGGGGATGACGGATGCCGATTTCAATAAGCCCATTATCGCCATCGCCAACTCGTTTACGCAGTTTGTGCCGGGGCATGTGCATTTGAAGGATTTGGGTCAATTGGTCGCGCGCGAGATCGAGGCGGCGGGCGGCGTAGCAAAAGAATTTAATACCATCGCGGTCGATGACGGCATTGCGATGGGCCATGGCGGCATGTTGTATAGCCTTCCGTCGCGCGAATTAATCGCCGATGCGGTGGAATACATGGTCAACGCGCACTGCGCCGACGCCTTGGTGTGCATTTCTAATTGCGACAAGATCACACCCGGCATGTTAAACGCGGCCTTGCGTTTAAATATCCCGACGGTGTTTGTGTCCGGCGGTCCGATGGAATCGGGCAAGGCCATTATTGGCGGCAAGGCGATGAAGTTGGATCTGGTCGATGCGATGGTCGCGGCGGCCAATCCGAATGTCAGCGATGCAGATACGGCGGAATATGAGCGTTCGGCCTGTCCGACGTGTGGCTCGTGTTCAGGCATGTTTACCGCCAATTCGATGAATTGTTTGGTCGAGGCCTTGGGGCTGGCGCTGCCCGGCAACGGCAGTGTGTTGGCGACGCATGCGGATCGCAAACAATTATTTTTAGACGCAGGTCGTTTGATCGTCGATATTACGCAACGTTATTATACGCAAGACGACGCGCGCGTATTGCCGCGCAGTATCGCGACCTTCCAGGCGTTTGAAAATGCAATGGCCTTGGATATCGCGATGGGCGGCTCGACCAATACGATATTGCATTTACTCGCCGCCGCCAGCGAGGCCGAAGTGGCCTTCACGATGCAGGACATCGATCGCTTGTCGCGCAAGGTGCCGAATTTGTGCAAGGTTGCGCCCAGCTCGCAACAATATCACATGGAAGACGTGCATCGCGCGGGCGGTGTGATGGGCATCTTAGGCGAATTGGAGCGCGCGGATTTGCTACACAAAAACGCGTATACCATACACAGCGCAACGATGGGTGACGCCTTGCAAAAATTCGATGTGCGGCGCACTAAAGATGCGAAATTGCATGAATTTTTTCGCGCCGGGCCGGGCAATGTGCGCACCACCGAGGCGTTTAGTCAAAATAAACGTTGGCCCGAATTGGATGTCGATCGCGCGGGCGGATGTATCCGTGATCTGGCCCACGCCTATAGCAAAGACGGCGGTTTGGCCGTGTTATATGGCAATCTTGCGGTAGACGGTTGTGTCGTGAAGACCGCCGGCGTAGATGCATCCATATTAAAATTTTCCGGCCCCGCGCGCGTGTTTGAAAGCCAAGATGCGGCAGTCGAGGCGATACTCGGCGATAACATCAAATCCGGCGACGTGGTGATTATTCGTTATGAAGGGCCGCGCGGCGGGCCGGGTATGCAGGAGATGTTATATCCCACCAGTTATCTCAAATCCAAGGGTTTGGGCAAGGCCTGCGCCTTGATCACCGACGGTCGTTTTTCGGGTGGAACGTCGGGCCTTTCGATAGGCCATGTCTCGCCGGAGGCGGCGGAAGGCGGCACGATTGGTTTGGTGCAAGAGGGCGATATGATCGACATCGACATCCCACAACGCCGTATTCATTTGTGTGTCGCCGATAATATTTTGCAAGATCGCCGCGCGACCATGGAGGCGCGTGGCGCGACCGCTTGGCAGGCGCTCAATCGGGTGCGGCCGGTATCCGCCGCCTTGCGCGCATATGCGGCCATGACCACCAGCGCGGCGCGCGGCGCGGTGCGCGATGTGTCGCAATTGGAGAGAAATTTCAACCACCAGAGTAGGAAGTAAACATGATTAAGATGCACACCAATAAGGGTGTAATTACCCTAAAAATGCACTCCGATACAGCGCCTTTAACCGTAGAAAATTTTCTACAATATGCGCGCGACGGTTTTTATGATGGCACGATTTTTCATCGTGTAATCAACGGCTTTATGATCCAAGGCGGCGGTTTTACGCCGGGGATGCAACAAAAAACCACACGCGAAAATATTAAAAATGAGGCGGAAAATCGCATCAGTAATAAAATCGGCACTATCGCAATGGCCCGCACACCCGATCCGCATTCGGCATCAGCGCAGTTTTTTATCAATGTCGGCGATAATAAATTCCTCGATTTTCGTGCCGCAACGGCGGATGGGTTCGGTTATTGTGTATTCGGCGAAGTGGTGGATGGCATGGATGTTGTTAATGCTATCAAAGAAGTGCCCACCACGCGTGCGCGTGGACACCAAGATGTACCTGCGGAAGATGTGGTCATCGAGCGTGTCGAGATTGTGGAGGCCTAGGCAGTTTTAACCCGTTTGAATTTCGAGGTTTCCAGTGTTCGATACCATCACTACCAGCAGCAAACCCGTCGATCGCTGGCTACGCCCTCGATTTGAAAGTGATAGCATCGTCAATCTGATGAGCAGTATCAGCGCGGGTTTAGGCGTCGTCAACAACGCCTATCCGCCGCTGGCGCTGTTGCCGCCGCGCCAAGTCGCGCAGGCGCGCAATGTGGTGTTATTCGTCGTAGATGGTTTAGGGTATCAATATCTGCGGCAACGTCAAGCCAACAGCAAGTTGGCGCGTCATTTGATCGGCACTTTGACCTCGGTATTTCCTTCCACAACCGCCACTGCAATAACCAGCTTCGTGACGGGCGTTGCGCCGCTACAACACGGTGTGACCGGTTGGTATACTTATTTGCAAGACGCGGATCGCGTGTGCGCGGTATTGCCATTTAGGGTACGCGGCGCCGACGCCGCGATAGATGCGCGTAGCGCATCGAACATATTGTGGGCGCGCCCCTTGTTTGAGCGATTTGCCGCCAAAAGCGTGGTGGTGATGCCGGAACATATTGCAAATTCCCCATACACGTTATTGACCACCGGCGCGGTTAAACGTGTTCCGTTTCAAAATTTACAGTCTTGTGTACAAAATATTTTCGAAGCGGTGCAAGGCGGAGAATACCGCACGTTTGTCTACGCCTATTGGCCGCAATTGGACACGCTGTGCCATGAGCACGGCGTGAATAGCGCGCAGGCGGAGCGGCATTTCCAAGAAATTGATCGGGCGTTCGCGTATTTAGTAGAGGCCTTGTTGGGTACCGATACCTTGTTGTTGGTGACGGCCGACCATGGCTTAGTCGATTCGACACCGCAACATAAGGTGGTGTTTAACGATCATCCCGATTTGATGGCGATGTTGCGTTATCCCT
Organism: Gammaproteobacteria bacterium; assembly: GCA_919902765.1. Taxonomy (GTDB): domain Bacteria; phylum Pseudomonadota; class Gammaproteobacteria; order S012-40; family S012-40; genus CAKKRP01. The sequence continues at coordinate 11,680 of CAKKRP010000059.1, forward strand.
TGTCGGGAGAACCGCGCGCGGCCTATTGCCATGTAAAACCGGGTATGCATGCGGCGTTTAAGCGTTACGTAGAAACACAGTTAACGGAGAGTGTGGCGTTGTTTGAAAGTAGCGTATTGCTCGAAAAAGGTTATTTCGGAATCGGGCCGCCAAGCGCGGAATTTATCGCCCGCATAGGTGATTATGTGTTAATCATGCGCGATAACTGGGTCATTAAAGACTATATGCCGGGTGAAAAACCATTTACGCAGATCGGTGTGCATGGCGGTCTGACGGAAGACGAATTATTGGTGCCGTTGATTAAGGTGCGTTTGTAATATTATTTGGAAATAATCCGCCACTTACCCCATCTAAAATATATTGTACCGCTAACGAAGCCAATAATACGCCTAATACGCGGCTGACCACATTGGTTCCCGTTTCGCCCAGGATGCGCATCAAGGCGCCGGTGGTCAGCAATGCCAACAGCGTAAACGCCAGCACGCAAAATAAAATGGCGCATAATAATGCGACGCCCCATGCCCCGTATGCATTTTCGCCCAATAAAAGTAACAATGTCGTCAGCGCCCCCGGCCCGGCGATCAGCGGAATGGCCAATGGAAATACCGATATATCGTGTTTATGTACGGCCTCTTCCGTCTCGCTACGCGTTGTGGAACGCAATCCGGATTGACGCGCAAACACCATTTCTATCGCCAGCAATAATAATAAAATACCGCCAGAGATGCGAAAGGCGTTAAAACTGATATTCAATACGCTAAGCAGATATTGGCCGGTAAACATGAAACCGACCAGGATGATGGCGGCGATTGCGACGCCTTTGTAGGCCATGCGGTGACGCAATTCATCGGACGCATCGTGCGTCAACGCGGCGAAAATCGGTACAACCCCTACAGGGTCTAGTACCACCAGCAAGATAATTAAAGTGTCTAGGGCGTATTGCAACATAAAATTTCTAGTACATCCAAAAAGGCGTCACGTGTAGCGCAATCGTTGCAAACACGATACCGTCATTGCGCAGGCGCGATATGTTGCGTACGCTGCGCCAGACGAGTCGCGGCATCCACCAAGTATTCACCTGCCCACGGGCCATAAATATTCGCGCCACGGGTTTCACGGGTATCTTGCGCATAATATGCGTGGGGCATGATATAGCCGATATAATCCCCGCTGAAGGAGGTGACCCAACCCAATGCGCCTTGCGCGCGCGCATAGGATTCTAAATTGGCGGCCAATTCTCCCGAAAAATCGGCGGGAAAGCCCCATAATATCCACGGGCCTATACGCGCGATTTGGATTTCGGTTTGTTCGTCGTGAAAGATTTGTTTGACCAACCATGAACTCAATACCCAATCGCCGATGACGCGGTAGGAGGCGGATGGAAGTTCGATAGGGGCGGTGTAGGAAATGATGTCCGCCTGGCGCAATGCATGGTGTTGCAGGCGCGTGATTTCCGCCGTTGGATTGCCGTGCGCGAGACCGCGTATCAGCGAAATAAAGCGCGAACTGAAATCATCGAGCTGTGCGATTTGTTCGCCGGGCGCGGTGCTAGGCGGTCGTCCCAGACCCACCGCCAAATTACCCCCGACGGCGCCGGCCATGAACATCACAGGATGTCCAAGTTGGGTAGTCAGCGCATTTTGTATCACGCCGGGATAATCGCCATGCGCGAGGCGATTCGTATGACCATAAAATGTCGGATGGGCGCTAAAGGTGATGAGGCTAGCGCTGGGTATTAAAAGGTCGCGGTCTATATTATAAATGCTGGCGATGTTGAGCGTGTCATGGCCGGGCTGACCATTCATGTTATTGTGGATAAAACTTTGCGCCAATTTTGGGCTCAATTGGTATTGGTCGATGTGTAATTCAACGGGATGTAATTGTTGGCGGCTGGAGGTGACGATACTCGCAAAGGCATCCGCCATACGCGCAAATTGCGCCGCGTCGAAACCGCCTAATGCGCCGCGTGCAATTAAACCATGCGCGTATCCGCCGGGACCGGAGTGGGTGTGTGTGCTGCCCACATAGAGTTCATTGCGGGCTACGCCGGCACGCGCGCAAATGGCCTCAATAAGTTCTGGGAGTGGCAATAAAAAATCGGCGCTGAGCAGTGTGATTTGCTGATGACCATTGCCGAGGGTCAAGGCCTTGGCATAAAGCGGTGCGAGATGGCCGGCATTTTGTTTGGGGTCGCGTGCCGAATACCCCGCTAGCGGTACGCCCACCGGAGGCGTGATGTCGATTTGGCTAAATCCTGCGACGAGGGTGCCGAGTGGTCGCGGCGGTGTCCATGCGGCGATGCGGGCAAAACTATGCGCGGCATAGAGGCTGTTTTGATAGGGTAGATCGGCCAGTGGCCACGGGCCGATTAACAACACAAAAAACATCGCGAAAATAAATAGATATAGGGCAATTTTACGCCCTGTGTGTTTTTTCCGCGTTGCGAATATGGCAGACCTCATGGTGCCGATTGTAGGATAATGTGTGCTTGGGGTCTACAGATGAGTTTTGTATGCACGAGACGACTGTCGTCGATATGATACGGCACGGCGAGCCGGTGGGTGGCAAGCGTTATCGTGGTCACCGCGACGACCCGCTCAGCGACATAGGTTGGCGACAAATGCGCGAAGCGGTGGGCGA
>CAKKRP010000060.1 GCA_919902765.1 Gammaproteobacteria bacterium
CTTCCGCATCGAGATTGATTCGCCATTCTTCCATCGCTCTGACACGTTTTTCATAGCGGTGTAATTTTTCGCCCAAACCATAGGCCGCATCGTACAAGCCTTTGATTTCGGCCCGCAACTGATCCGCCTGCGCACTTGAACGTCGACTTGCTTCATGCAATTGTTGGCGCGACAAAAACACCATGAGCGAAGATGCCACTACCGCACATGCCAACATTGCATTAATTAGTATTAACCATTCTGCTTCCATTTTTAACACCCTCTAAAAAAGTTTTGGAATAAGCGGTTTAACGTCCGCCTAAATCCTTCAACTCTTCATTGCCCAATAGTTTCCTGACATCAACCAAGATTAATAAATCATCTTGCCGGCTGGTCACACCCAAAATATATCTTGAATTGTCGTCCCCGCCTAAAGACGGTGGCGTGTCTATCGCCGATGCCTCGACATCGATCACTTCTGCCACACTGTCTACCAACATACCCAAAACATGGTTGTCTACTTCCACGATGACAATTCGCGAGCTATCGGTGTTTTCAACCGGTGGCAGACAAAAGCGCTTACGCGTGTCTATCACGGTTACCACATTGCCACGCAAATTGATGATACCCAAGACATAATCGGCAGCGCCAGGAACCGGTGCAATATCGGTGAGACGCAAGACTTCGCGTATGCGCACCACGTCTATGCCATAAACTTCCTCGCCCAAGCGAAAAGTCACCCATTGGGTGGCTGATTCCATCAATTCCTTTTTCGCTTCCGCCATAGTTAAATCAACCTATCATGCCTGGTGTATCCTTCGTGTAAAGCCGCAAAGTGGCTATATTCTCTGAGCCGCAAATAAGCCATCTTTCGAAAGCCATCCGCCGGTGCCAGCCGTCGCTACGAGATATATAACGCAACCCGCGTTATAGTTATGTAGCATGTTCTATACCACGACATTATTTTCGACCACTAGCTTATCCAATTCTTCGGTGTCCAAGATTGCACAAAGATGTTGTCGTACCGTCCCGTGTAACCACCGGCGCCTGCTATTATTCCCGCGCCAAGCGACGTCGGTCGCGGATAGGGTCATCACCTTGTCGATGGTATCCACGCCCACGCCAAACCGTCCATCGGCCGTGACGATGACTTTGGTAATGCGCGATGCAGGCGGCCTAACTGCAAGCGCGCGAAATTGCGCGGGTAATACTAGAAAATAGGGATCTATTACCGGCGTCAGACGACTTTGAAAAGACACGGTACCCACCCACCAATCCGGCGCGCCGGCACGGGGCGGCACCCACGCACCCCCGGTATCGACCAGCCCAAACATATCCCTGACAGGAACCGCCATCGACAATTCACCGGCCGTAAAGCGGACTACTTGAAATGCCTGTTGCGCCCAGGGCGGAAGACAGCGAGAAACATTGGCGGTGCGCGCATCATGTTTAATTTCCGCCGCAAATTTTTCTTGTTCGGCGCGTGTATTGTGTGTGTTGGCGCCCGCTTCCGCCAACAACGAATTCAGATAGTCGCCTACCACGTTACGAAAATCGTCTATATCGGCACCGGGTTCTAGAGATTTTTTGTGTGTCGAATCGCTCACGCCGAGACCCTCTCTTGGATAGCCTCTATATTACGAATGTGTTCCACGAGCAACGCATAAGCAAGCGCACCTTTGCTCTTTTCCGCCATATAGGCAACTGGCAAATGATTTTTACTAGCCTCCCGCAAATAGGTGTCTTCGGGTATCACGCCGTCCCACACTAGGGCGCCATAGCGACTGCGTAGTTGCTGCAAGGCCTCAACCCCGGCCCGCGTGCGTCTATCATACATGGTAGGCACAATCAGCGTGTTTACTTCGCGGCGCAGAGATTGTTTAACCATCTGCAAGGTATGCATCATGCGATCTAAACCACGCAAGGCCATCACTTCTGTTTGCACAGGTACTACTAAACGATCGCATGCCGCAAGGGCGTTGACCATTAAAATGCCCAGCACCGGCGGACAATCGACAATAATATAATCGTATCGCTGCTTTAACGCGGTCAATGCATCGCGCAATACTAAACCCTTACCGGGTTGCGCACCTAGGTGCTTGTCTAGCGTCACCAATGCACTGGACGACGCCAAAATATCTAATAACGGGATCTGTGTGGACGAAATTAAATCTTTGGTCTGCGTTGCCCCCGTAAATAACCGATATACGTTTTTCTCTATCGTTTCAACATCATATCCAAAATACGCAGTTAACGATCCATGCGCGTCGAGATCCACCGCCAAGGTGCGGCGCCCTTGCTTGGCAAGAAACCCGGCAAGATTTACCGTCGTGGTGGTTTTTCCAACGCCGCCCTTTTGATTAGATACCGCGATAATGGCCATGCTAACCCTCGAATTTTCAATGACCTGGTGACAGCGTTGGTGTCACCGTTGGCGCAGGCGCCGCCGCTGGACCCGCCAGTTCTCGTTTAACAGACAAATCTTGCGCCAATATGGCCAGTACCACACGACGATTTTTTACCCTACCTGTTTCTGTTGCATTGTCGCCGGTAGGACGAAACTCTCCATATCCTATCGCCGCCATGCGCCTGGGCTCGACACCGTTTTCCATAAAAATATGCACCACACTGGCCGAGCGAGCCGCCGATAAATCCCAATTGGATCGGAACAAATCCGTGTGTATGGGCTGCGAGTCCGTAAACCCTTCCACATTGATAGGGTTCGGAAACCGCCGTAAAATAGCCGCCATTTCGCGCAATACAGGTTGCGCGCGTGGCGCAAGTATGGCGCTCCCGCTATCAAATAATATACTGGTATTCATTTCCACTTCCAGCCAGTTATTTTCATTCCGCACCTTAACCAAATCTTTGTCTATCAATCCCGCCATCGCAGCCTCTATCTCGTTAGCCATTTGTTTTAAGTTCAACCGCGAATTGGCATCGGCTTGCACATCTAAACGCGCGTCCGCCACGCCTGCGCTGGGATTTTGATCTAGCATATTGCTTTCTTTAGGACGTTTTATATCGCCCACCTGTACGACCTTGAGTGATCGCGGCTCGGTCTGAAAGGCGGCTATCATGGAGTCCGATAAATCTTTATATTTTCCTTCGTTTACAGAAGACATGGCATACAACACGACAAAAAACGCAAATAGTAGAGTAATAAAATCCGCATAGGAAACCAACCATCGTTCCAGATTCTCATGCTCTTCGTGTTTCTTTTTTTTGCTCACACAGTGTTTCCTAAGTGACGTAGCCTTTTAATTTTAATTCGATATTACGCGGGTTATCCCCTTCCGCAATGGAAATGATGCCTTCTATCACCATAGAACGCACTTTCAATTGCTGTTGAACTATCGACTTTAATTTGCTGGCCAGTGGAATCAGAATCAAGTTTGCCATACCTACGCCATATACCGTGGCGACGAATGCGGTTGCGATCCCCGCGCCCAGTGTCGTAGGGTCCGCGAGATTTTCCATCACGTGTATCAAACCCATCACCGCGCCGATTATTCCTACGGTTGGCGTATATCCGCCCATGGCTTCATATAATTTCGCTGCGCCCAAATCCGCCGCTTCGCGTTGCTCCATTTCCACTTCTAATATTCCACGTATTGTATCGGGCTCGCTGCCATCCACTAACAACTGCAACCCCTTCTTCGCGAACTGATCCTTCTCTTTATCGGCGACGCCTTCCAATCCTAGCAGGCCCTCTTTGCGCGCGATTTGGCTCCAATTAACGATTTTTTTTATCAACTCTTCTGTTTGTTGGGTCGGCGGAAACACCGCCCACATCAACATCGAAACCGCACGTTTAAACATCGGCATGGGCGCTTGAATCAACACCGCGCCTAAGGTACCGCCGCCCACAATCAATAACGCCGGCAAATTTCCTAATGAACTGGCGTGTCCGCCTTCCAAGGCCTGACCCAGCAACAACATGCCTATGCCCGTGATCAAACCGGCAATAGTCAGCATATCCATTAGCTAGTGCCCTGCGCTAGGTGTAAGCCAATGTCGGTTAAATTGAGTACGCAATCTACAATGCCGGCTTGGGCAACTGCCGCAGGCATACCGTAGACCACACAACTTGCTTGATCCTGCGCCCAAATCTTCGCACCTAGCGACTTCAGCTTTTTAGCGCCCTCACGTCCGTCAGCGCCCATGCCTGTTAAAACGATTGCCAGCACATGCCCGCCAAACACATCGGCGACAGAGCTAAAGGTAATATCTACACAAGGTTTGTAGGTCTGCCCGGGCGCACTTTCTTCAATTTTAATAACTGTTTCACTACCCGATTTAAATATCCGCATTTGTTTGCCGCCTGGCGCGAGATATGCGGTGCCGGCGCGCAATATATCGCCATCGGCGGCCTCTTTTACCTGAATTTTTGATATTTGATTAAGTCTTTGCGCAAATGCCGCAGTAAACGCACCGGGCATATGTTGAATGAGGAGAATAGGTTTGGAAAACGTTTCTGGCAATTGAGTCAACACCGATTGTAGCGCCACCGGGCCACCCGTCGATGTCCCTATCACCACTGCGCTAACAGCGCTTAAATCTATACCTAGAGAAGTCCTTTGGCGCGGTTCCGGTTCTGCAGGGTGTGGCGCCGACACTTTGTCTGGCGCACTGCGTACCGTTTCCGCTGGCGGCTTAGGCGTTTTAACCTGAGATACAGGCTTTTTATTAAATATTGGAACAATATGCACCGGAAGCGGTGTCGGCTTTACGAGCGCCTTTCTGCCATGCATCCCTATTTCTCGCACTTTGTCCCTAAGCATTTGCTTAGCTTCGTTATGGTCGCTGGATATATCTTCAAATCTTTTCGGCAAATAATCCACCGCCCCCGCTTCCAATGCCTCGAATGTCGCTTTGGCGCCTTCCATAGTCAGTGATGAGAACATCAAGATGGGCACCGGCGCCGCCGCCATGATTTTTTTCACTGCGGCAATGCCATCCATCACCGGCATTTCAATGTCCATGGTAACCACATCGGGTTTGAGACGTAACACTTTTTCTACCGCCTCCAAACCATTTTGCGCCGTGTCTATCACTTGGATCTGACTATCGCCGTTGAGTATTTCGGCGATTCTACGTCTGAAAAATCCGGAGTCGTCGACAATGAGCACTTTTACCGCCATATGACCTCCTCAATGCCGCCGCGCATACTTGCGTATAAGACCGGGGATATCTAATATCAACGCGATACGCCCATCCCCCGTAATCGTCGCACCTGCCAAACCAGGCACGCCGTGCAACAGCGATCCCAACGGTTTTATCACCACTTCTTCCTGACCAATCAATTGCTCAACGACAAATCCCACTTTGTGATTTCCCACATTCACAACGACGACATGCCCGCGATCCATTTGTTGACCCTGGCCTGCGTTTCCGACCAACCAATTCCCAAGAGGATATATCGGCAAGGCCTTTTCACGAATCATTATCACTTTTTGACCATCTATACTTTTAGTTTTCGTTAGATCCAAATTGAATATCTCGTTCACGCTCACCAGCGGAAAAGCGAATATCTGCTCGCCCAAAAGCACCATTAGCGTGGGCATGATCGCCAATGTGAGCGGTACTTTGATGATAATTTTAGTGCCTTCACCCTTTTTCGACTCAATATCGACCGTACCATTTAATTGTGTAATACGTGTCTTAACGACATCCATACCGACACCGCGACCCGATATGTCGGAGATCTCCTTTTTTGTAGAAAACCCGGGCGAAAATATCAAATTAAAACACTCTTTTTCCGTCAATCGACCTGCGGCGTCTACGTCCATGATCCCTTTTTCAACGGCCTTGGCGCGTAAAAACGCCGGATCCATACCGCCGCCATCGTCGATAATTTTTAATAAAATATGATCGCCCTCTTGTTCCGCCGCCAATAGCAACCGGCCAGCACGTGGCTTTCCCGCCGCTTCCCTGATACTCGGCAATTCGATACCATGATCCACGGCATTACGCACCAAATGAACCAGCGGATCGGCAAGCGCCTCAACGAGGTTTTTATCTAAATCCGTTTCCTCACCTTGCATATCCAATATAATATCTTTGTCCAAATGCCTCGCCAAATCGCGCACCACACGTGGGAAACGCCCAAATACTTTTTTAATGGGTTGCATGCGCGTTTTCATTACCGCCGTCTGAAGATCCGCCGTAACCAAATCTAAGTTACCTATCGCTTGCGTAACCTCTTCGTTGCCTAAAGCGCTTTCAAGAGTGACTAAGCGATTGCGCACCAGCACTAATTCACCGACCATGTTCATTATGTCGTCCAAGCGCTTGGTATCCACCCGCACCGTCGTTTCCGTCTGTGTGTCCGATGCACCACCTTCCGCTTTTGCTTCTGTTTTTGGGGCGGAGGTCTTAATAGGTGCGATAGGTTTAGGCGATTCGTGCGCAACCGGCGGTACGATTTTTGGCGTCTGTACCGATGTAGATGCCGCCCCTTGGCGTGTTGGCACCGCAGTAACCGGCGTGGGAGCCTTTTGGCCCTGCAATTTATCTAATAGATTTTCGAATTCCGCTTCGGTAATTTCTTCTCCGGGTTTGGCCAACGGCTTTACCGCCTCGGCGGTTGGGCCTTTTCCTCGGCCATGCAAATTGTCCAATAGATTTTCGAATTCCGATTCCGAGATTACCTCGCCATCCCCAACAATTTCTTGTTGTATGGATTGCATCACTTCGGCAATATCTTGGTCGCTGACTCCCGCGCCCGCAATGCTTTGTTGCAACGGCGGCGCAGTAATGCTCGCGTTTGCGCCAGCCCCCGCTTGCGGCGCCGGCGCGACCAATTGACCGCTCAGTAAGTCCTTAAGTTGTCCGACGAGCGTGCGATCTGCGGCCTGCGGCTCGGCACCGCCGCGTACCGTATTGAACATAATATTTAGCGAATCTAACACGCGCAATACCACATCCATTAGATGTGCATCTACATTGCGCTCACCTTGCCGGAGTTGATTGAATACATCTTCTGAAACATGGCATATCTCAACCATACTGGTGAGATTCAAGAAACTCGCGCCGCCTTTTATAGTATGAAATCCGCGGAATACAGCGTTCAACAATTCTTTGTCATCGGGTTGTTTTTCAAGCGTAACCAATTGCTCGCCGAGTTGTTCGAGAATTTCCCCGGCTTCAACTAAAAAATCCTGTAGTATTTCATCATCAGCGTCGAACAACGTTGCAATCCTTGTAAAACATTAACAACCACCGTTAAAACCCAAAACTGGCTAACAGAGCGTCTACCTCATCCTGACCTTTCACCGCTGTGCTCGATTCCAATCCCGGTACTTGCGGCCCCGCCAATTCATCCTCCTTGGATTTCTCGGCTGCTGTAGGGGCGCGCTTTCCACCGGCGAGCTTGATTAGATTAACCAAATTCTTTTCCACTTCATCTACCAATTTGATAACTTTCTTAATAATCTGACCGGTCAAGTCCTGAAAATCCTGCGCCATCAAAATATCCTTCAAGTGTGTCTCCACCGAAACGATATCGTTATTTCCCGAGGAGAAATATCCTCCTACGCGCTTTCCGAACTCCTTAAACTCTTCAGGTTTCATTTCCTTTTTAATAAATCGATTCCATTCCATCGCCAGCACCCCCGACACCTCGATCAACGACGCGCATAACGGCAAGGCGGCCTCCACGGCATTCAGAGTGCGCGTTGCAGATTGGTCCGTCATGTCTATCACACGCTCTAACCGTACGCGCGCATCCGGTATGTCTTCCACCGCCATTGACGCTATCCTATCGTCGAGCATAAAATTCTTCAATGCTTCATGTAATTCACGCGTTAATTTACCTAGCTCCTGAAAAAGATAGGATTCACGCAAACCCGCCATATTCAATAAGATAATATCCGCATCATCATGCCTGTCTTGCTCTAAAGCGGAAACCAAATCCCTGGCCAGATTCAATCTCGCTACCTGATAATCAACCGCCTCATTTTGCTCCATGATAATCGCTGTATCTTATATCTTGGTCGCATTGATACGTTCGAAAATTTTATCTATTTTCTCCTTGAGCGTCGTCGCCGTGAACGGTTTTACAATATATCCGTTCACTCCGGCCTCCGCCGCTTCGACGATCTGTTCGCGTTTTTGCTCGGCCGTCACCATTAAAACCGGCAAGGTTACTAAATTTGGATCTGCGCGTACATTTTTTAGCAATTCTATGCCTGTCATGCCGGGCATATTCCAATCGGTAATTAAAAATTCATAAGCACCCGCCTTTAACATAGGCAGCGCTTTATTACCGTCATCCGCCTCATCGACATTCCCATAGCCCAAATCGCGCAATAGGTTTTTGATGATACGCCGCATCGTCGAAAAATCATCGACGATCAATATTTTCATGTTCTTGTGCAAGGTGTGACCTCCATAGATAGCTTCGTCACTGGCACTCTAGCCCTATATGTCGCCAACTGCGGGTAAATATTTAGCGGGACAAATGAATTAGAGTCTATGTATCATCAATTCCCTTGATGCTCCGGGCGGAACCTCGGCTTGCCATCACTGGTGCCCTCCGGGTATCGTCTTGATTGAATTTTTAGAGGTTCCCTATATAGCTAATGTCCGCCTACGGCTTGTTCCAATGCGCCATCCGCGCCTGTAGACGTACTACCGCTTGGCTGTGTATTTGACAGACACGCGATTCGCTGACGCCTAAAACCTCGCCGATTTCCCTCAAATTCAATTCTTCTTCATAATATAACGCCATCACCAAACGTTCCCGCTCCGGCAGGCTGGCAATCGCCTCCGCTAAACTACGTTTAAAATCATCGTGCTGTACGCCGTCCAACGGTCCCATCTGATGCGAGGCATAGGTTTCCATGAAATCGTCATCGCCAACACCCATGTCTTCATAGCTCAATACTCTATAACCTATGCCGTCTTGTAAGACTTTGTGGTATTCACCAAGTGAGATTCCCAATTTGTCTGCGACTTCCTGATCACGCGCGTCGCGGCCGGTTTGATGTTCGATGGTGCGTATCGCCTCAGCGACAACGCGCGCCTTTTTATGCACTGAACGCGGAGCCCAATCACTGCGCCGTATTTCGTCTAACATGGCGCCACGTATACGAATGCCCGCATATGTTTCAAAGCTCGCGCCCTGCGTAGCGTCATAATTGCGCGATGCCTCCAGCAATCCTATCATACCGGCTTGAATCAAATCATCACGCTGAACGCTGGGGGGAAGCCGGCTAATTAAATGATAGGCAATGCGCTTTACCAATGGACCGTGTTTATTGACAATCTCATCGTCCGTCAGTGCTTGTTGGCTCTCAGCATATGCAGCGAGTCCGTTCATACCGTTACCTCCGCAATTCCTCGACTCGCCCTGATCAACCGCTCGACAAAAAACTCCAAATGCCCTGCGGCCGCCATAGGCAATGGCCATTTAGCGGCACGGGTAGCAAGATTCTTAAATCCCAATGCAGATTTACTACGCGGATAGGCTTCGACTACACAGCGTTGTTTTTGAAGGGCCTTTCTAAGATTTTCATCATAGGGGACATGCCCTATGTATTCCAAACGTATATCCAAGAATTTATATGCGGTACGCGCCAATTTTTCGAATAGCTCCCGGCCATTGGCGCCGGTTTGAACCATATTGGAAAGAACTTTGAAACTCTGGATGTCCTGAGCTTTATGCAACAGCTTGATTAATGCGTATGCATCTGTGAGCGCAGCAGGCTCGTCGCAGGTAACGATAATCACGTCTTGAGCGGCCTTGCAGAAGTGGCCGATATTGCGGGCGATTCCCGCCGCCGTATCGACGATTAACACATCTAAACTAAGCGATAGTTCGCTGAACGCCTGAATAATTCCGGCGCATTCAATGTCACTCAAATCGGCCATGAACTGCAAGCCGGATCCTCCTGGAATGATATAAATCCCATGCGGACCGCGAATCAAAATATCGGTCAATGAAACGATACCTTGCATGACATGGGAAAGATTATGTTTTGGATATATACCGAGCATAATATCGACATTAGCAAGCCCCAAGTCGGCGTCTAAGATGCAAACGCTTTTTCCTTGCAACGCGAGCGCAACCGCTAGATTCACCGATACATTGGTCTTTCCTACTCCGCCCTTACCACCGGTCACTGCAATCGTTTTCACTGGGGTAGCGCTCACGGTAATTGTCCTTTTAATCGACCTAATTATACTTAGCGTTCTTCCACATATTGCGCAAACCCGCCTGCCATCAGCTCCACAGTTTCCTTTTCCATCCACTGCTTATTTTGCTTCCACAATGTGTAGGCCTGCTCGACAATTTGGGTCGGCTCCGCACGATGTAAATCTTCCGGGACACGTTGACCGTCCGCCAGATATACCAACGGTAGCTTCTGCGTAATCAGTTCACTGAGCGCCGCCCCCATTGCAGATGTCTCGTCTAATTTCGTCAAGATAACTCCACTCAAGCGCCGCGGCTGAAAGCGTTGGATGGTTTCACGCAATACCGCATTGGTCACATTTGCAGCCAACACCAGACATGTTTTAATGCCCGCCGATTCTTCGTTAAAAAATCCTCCCAGCTCATCAATTCGGCCATCACGTTGTCCTATGCCGGCGGTGTCCAATAACACGAGTTTTTTGCCATAATTTTCTTTCAATATTTGTTGCAATTCTGCGGCGTTGCCGGCGGTTCTTGCGGGTACCCCGAGAATTCTGCCGTAAATCTTTAAATTCTCATGGGCACCGATTCTGTAGTTGTCCAAGTTAACCAACGCGAGTTGGTTTTTGCCGTGCCTCAAGACGAATTTCGCCGCCAATTTTGCTATCGTTGTCGTTTTACCTACCCCGGTTGGCCCTACCAACGCCACGACGCCCCCGTTATCCAATAAATCCCCCGGATACACGCTTAACCATTTTGAAATTAATATCATCGCGTGGGGCAAAAGTTGGTCCCCGTCGCGATTTGACAACCCTGAAAACACCCGCCGGATGACCTGGGGAGAAAAGGACATTTCTAAAAGATTTTTTAGCAATTCGTGTTTCGCCGGTTCCGCGCGTATCGCATCGGCGATGGTATTTGAGGTTAGCTGTGCTTGAATCAGGCTACGCAGGCTCTGTAGCTCTGACTTTACTTGATCGAATATTTCGCGTTGTTCAAAAAATGTGGGTTGTTCGCCCCTGGCGTCTTGCGCTACCGTATCGGAATTCGCCTTTTCATTTGCATAGACTGAATTATTTCGCGGCATTATATCCTGTTCATCGTTCAGCGTCGCGCCAGACACCGATTGGCGCACCGTTTCTTTTTTTACTCGTTGGGTATTTGTTTGCGGTGCAAGTTTTTTCGGGCGCACATAAACTTCGCCTTCGTCAGCGCCCTCATCATCTACGCTATGACTCAAAGTATCGCGCGCAACGGTTTCTTGGAGGATTTTACCGCCGACGACTTTATTGGCTTGTTTACTTTGCGCGATTTCTTCCGCTTCTTCTATCGCAACTATAATTTCCACGCCTTCGGCGGTAGTCTTATTTCCAACGATGACGGCATCCGGGCCGATTCGATCTCGGACCAAACTCATTGCTTGGCGCATGTCCGGCGCGAAAAATCGCTTTAACTTCATGTGTTACATGCCCTACACAATAATATTTACGCCACCCCAACACCGCCTTGTATCTCATCAACGGCCTACCGTCGTAACAATTTTTACTTGTTTGTTAGACGGAATTTCGTTGTACGCGATAACATGCAGATTTGGAATTGACCTTTTGGCAAAATGCGCCAGCATCGGCCGTATCGCCGCTGACACTAAAAGCATCGCCACTTGCCCAGCCGCTTCTACCCGCTGAACCGCTTCAATTAACGCAGTATGCAAACGGTCGGCAAGTCCAGGTTCTATGGAAATTCCACCTTCATCCACTACGCTAACACTCTGCTGCAAAATCTGTTCCAGTGCCGGATCCAGCGTTATCACCGGAATTTGTTCCGCCAAGCCGTTGAAATGTTGAATGATAGATCGGCTTAGCGCCACGCGCACCACGGCCGTCAGGTATGCGGCATCTTTACTTTTTATCGCTTTTTCGGCCATCGTTTCGACGATGGTGCGCATATCGCGTATCGGCACGTTTTCTTCCAATAAGTTCTGCAATACACGCACAATCGTGCCGATAGAAACGGTGTCAGGAACCAAGCCCTCTAACAATTTTGGCGCTGTTTTGGCCAAATTGTCTAACAATTGTTGCACTTCCTCACGGCCTAATAATTCATGCGCATGTGTTTGTAGTAATTGACTTAAATGTGTCGCGATGACGGTGCTGCAATCCACCACGGTATAGCCCAGTGTGGAGGCTTGATCGCGCAAACGTCCTTCCACCCAGATCGCGGACAATCCAAACGCCGGATCTATCGTACGTATACCTTCTAGCTCACCGTACACCTGACCTGGATTGATCGCCAAATCACGGTCTGGATAAACCTCCGCTTCTGCGATAGGAACACCGTGCAGCGTAATGCGATACGCGTTGGGTTTGAGCTCCAAGTTATCTCTGATATGCACAGAGGGAAAAAGAAAACCGATGTCTTGCGACAATTTTTTGCGCACACCTTTAATTCTCGGCATCAATTGCCCGCCTTGTGCGCGATCTACCAATGAAATAAGCCTATAACCTACTTCCAAACCTATGCGATCGACGGTGCCGATATCTTCCCAAGAAGGCTCTGACTGTGCGACAGGCGCCGGTGCTTCCGCCTTAGGCGCGACCGGCTTAATCGCGGCTAGCCTCCGTCGTTTATACAACTGCCAAGCGCCAAACCCGAGAACGCTGGAAAGCAATAAAAATGGAAGATTCGGCATGCCGGGCACCAAGCCTAGTCCGCCGATAATGCTCGCGGTTATGACCAGTGAACGAGGATTCGCCACCAATTGCGCCGTCATCTGCCCACCCATGTCTTGTTCGGAAGACACCCGCGTGACGATGATGGCGGTCGCGGTAGATAGTATTAACGACGGGATTTGCGCAACCAATCCATCGCCTATTGTTAACAAGGTGTAATTCGTCAATGCATCTGAAAACGATAAGCCATGCTGCATGGTACCGACCGATATACCACCTATTATATTTATAAATAAAATCAATATTCCCGCCACCGCATCCCCGCGCACGAATTTGCTCGATCCATCCATGGAGCCATAAAAATCGGCCTCGCGCATCACTTCCTGACGCCGCATTTGCGCCTCCACTTGGGTGATAGCACCGGCGTTTAAGTCGGCATCTATGGCCATTTGTTTGCCTGGCATAGAATCCAACGTAAACCGCGCGGACACCTCGGATACGCGCCCCGCGCCCTTGGTGACCACCACAAAATTGATAATGACCAATATCGAAAATACCACCAAACCTACCGCATAATCACCGCCGATGACAAACGCGCCAAAGGCCTCAATCACGCGCCCCGCCGCGTCTGTACCTTCGTGGCCATGCAATAACACGACACGTGTTGAGGCGATATTGAGCGAGAGTCTGAGCAATGTAGCCAGCAATAAAACCGTCGGGAACGATGAGAATTCCAAGGGCCGGTTGACATAGACGGCGGCCAATAAAACGACCAGCGACAGAGCGATGCTAAATGTAAACGCCAAATCCAACACCATGGGTGGCAATGGCAACACCAACATCGACAACATGCCCAAGACCGCCAACGGCGCGCCCAGACCTTTTAAAATTGCGTCCCTGACTGACTTCCAAATGTTTACCGGGACTCCAACCAATTCCGCCATGCGCGATACTCCTTGTATTCTCGATATATTTACACAACCACACCCCACCCAATACTGATTGTGCAAACGGCTGGGCGAGTGTAGTTACTATTTTTCTTCGACCTCAAATTCTTTCGGTATTTCTATGTCATCCATGTTGGCGTTTTTAACTTTTTCATAACCATGCCGACGCCGCAAGTCGAACACATACGCCAATACTTTTGCCACCGCGTGATACAATCCTGCGGGTATTTCATGATCAATCTCGACTGAATGATATAACGCGCGTGCCAGCGGTGCAGCGCGCAAAACCGGCACTTGATGTTCCGCCGCAAGTTCCCGAATGATTTGCGCTACAAAGTCTTTCCCTTTGGCAACCACCTTTGGCGCGCGTTGATTGCGTTGATCATACGCCAAGGCGACGGCGTAGTGCGTAGGATTGGTGATCACCACGTCCGCCTTTGGAACCGCCTGCATCATGCGTTTTTTAACCGCTTCGATTTGCGCCCTACGTATGCGCGAGCGGGTTTCCGGACTACCCTCCGATTGCTTATATTCGTCCTTGACTTCCTGCTTAGTCATACGCATTTCGCGGCGGAAATTCCATATTTGAAATGGCACGTCCACCGCCGCCAAAATCACTACGCTCCCTGCGAGTAATAAAAATAACCATGTGCTTAGTTCTCCGGTTGCCGCCAACGCCACCTCAATCGGCATACGCCCTAAGCCGAGTATTTCCTCTCGTTTATGCCATATCGCCCATCCGGACAACGACGCTAAGATAATAAATTTTAACAGGGATTTCGCTAACTCCATCAGCCCCTGCATGCCGAAAACGCGTTTTATCCCCTTTAATGGGGAAATTCTGTCCCACTTGAAACCTAGAGATTCTGTAGAAAAATTCCAGCCGCTTAGTAAGATCGAAGATAAAATTGCGACCACAAACAACAACAACAAAAACGGCGCTATCACCAACAAGGTGTCTGTCACTTGGGTGGTCAGGGACATTATTTGAAAATTCTTGTCAAAAATAGCCGCACGTTCGATCACTAACCCGCCGCGAATTATTTTTGACAACCCGTCTATCAATGAACTTCCTGCCAGGGATATAAATGATGCGGCGCCTAACATAAGTAGGAAATTGTTTAATTCTTTCGAGCGTGGAATTTGTCCACGCTGGCGCGCATCCGACAATCGTTTACCGGAAGGGTCTTCCGTTTTTTCTGTACCATCTTGATTTTCTGCCATTTTAGCTCACTTTTGTAATTTGTTTTAACACATTTATGGCTTCAAATAGATAGGTCTGAAACTGAACTAGCACAGTCGATAGAGTGAATAATATGGCGAAAAGACCGACAAAAATATAGATGGAAAATCCGATTGAAAATAAGTTTATTTGAGGCGCCGCCCTGGACATGACACCCATCGCGACGTTGACCAAAAAAAGCGCCGCGACAGCGGGCAACGCAACCAATGTTCCGCCGCTAAATATTTTTCCAGCCCACTCGATCAACGACCAGTACGCGGACAGTTCCGGCCCTTTTTCTGCAACAGGTAATGTCTTAAAACTCTCGACAATAATGTTCAAAACCAGCAAATGACCGTTCATCACTATAAATAAAAGTGTTACTATAAAGCTGAAAAAAAGGCCTAGTGTCGCTGACTGTTCCCCATTGATTGGATCTATCATCGTAGAGAACCCTAAGCCCATTTGGATTGCGATGAATTGCCCGCCGACCATAAATATCGCAATGAGTATTTGCATGGCGAGTCCGCTCGCGATTCCAATCAATACTTGATGACCCGCCACCAACACCCCTTGGATAGAGACTGGATCGATGGATGGAACCGGGGGCAACAATGGCACCACCATTAGGGTACACCCCACACTCAGCAAAACTCGTACTTGCACCGGAATAAAGCTGGATCCAAACACCGGCATGACCAAAAACAACGCGGAAATGCGTATAAACGGCCACAAATAAGCGCCGACCCATTGCACTACCTCGGCGCTGGTGATAAGCATTTTTTATCCTATCAAATGCGGAATATCATGAAACATGCGTGATATATAATCTACCAAGGTGGCGAGCATATAGGGACCTGCGATAGTTAACGTGGCCAGCGTCACCAATAATTTAGGAATAAAACTGAGGGTCATTTCATTTATTTGGGTCGCGGCCTGGAACATGCTGACGGCGATACCCACCACTAATGCAGGCAGCAAAATTATACCTAACAATATCAACGTAATATGTATCGTCCCTTGAAATATATCGAGCACGGATTCAGGCGTCAT
The DNA here is from genome assembly GCA_919902765.1 of Gammaproteobacteria bacterium. Taxonomy (GTDB): domain Bacteria; phylum Pseudomonadota; class Gammaproteobacteria; order S012-40; family S012-40; genus CAKKRP01. The sequence goes on from CAKKRP010000060.1 coordinate 16,009, forward strand.
GACGATTACTCATAGATAAAAACTTGAAGCGAGCGTACCCATTACCAACGTCCAACCATCAACTAACACAAATAGCATTATTTTAAACGGCAATGACACCATCATCGGTGACAACATCATCATACCCATCGCCATCAACACGCTGGCGACAACCAGATCTATCACTAGAAATGGAATATAAATTAGAAATCCTATCTGAAACGCCGTTTTCAACTCACTCGTGGCGAACGCGGGCATTAAAATAGAAAACGGCACCTTGTCCGGCCCCTCTATATCCGGCAGCCCCGCTATTTTTCCAAATACTTCGATATCGGACTCGCGCACTTGATCTAACATAAATCGTTTTAGCGGTTCGCGCGCCCGGCTTACGGCCTCCCCGAATTCGATTTTTTCCGCCATATACGGCGTCACCGCATCGGCATATATTTTATCAAACACGGGTGTCATGATGAAAATCGTCAAAAATAGGGCCAGGCCTATCAGCACATGCGTCGGTGGCGCCTGCATCAGACCGATGGCCTGGCGTAGGATAGACAACACAATGATGATGCGCGTGAAGGCGGTAAGCATCAGCAAACCTGCCGGCAGCAACGTAATCGCCGTCATCAGCGCTAAAATTTGCAAGGTCAGCGTGAATGTTTGCGCCCCGCCTTTACCTGTTGTCACGGTGATGGCGGGTATACCGGCGGCCGCTTCTATACTGGGCGCAGCGAAAAAAATAATAATTCCAATAATATATTTCCAATTACGTTTCATTCGCCGTCTCGCTGCCGCAAACTTTGCTTCAATCGCGCTGAAAAGCTTTCTATAGGGGTAATAGGAGAAGGCTGTACCGGCGTGCTCATCACATGCAGGGTATTGACACTACCGGACCCTACACCCAAAACCAATTGCACATCACCGACCTGTATGAGCACCGCACGTTCGCGCTGGCCCAAGGAGACGCCTCCCAGTATTTTTATGACCTGCGTAGGCGCGCTAAAGCGTTGGTAGCGCCGCGCAAACCAGGCGATCCCGGCGATGAATAACAGCGTGATCAGTAACGCGAAAAGAACCTTTAAAAACGTCATTGTCGCGCTCGGTGGCGCAGGCGCTACCGGCTCCATTGATTGCGCCAACAGCGTCCCCTGCCAGGCGGTCAAAATCAACACCGTTGTTACGCTTCTAAAGGTCATTTTAGTTTTCTAACCCGCTCGGCGGCGCTAATGACATCGGTGAGCCGTATACCGAATTTTTCGTTGACGACCACCACTTCGCCGTGCGCAATCAGGGTTCCGTTGACGATGACATCCAACGGCTCGCCCGCCAAACGATCCAATTCCACTACCGACCCCTGATTAAGTTTTAGCAAATTACGTATACTGATATTTGTGCGACCGATCTCCATGGCGATGATGACCGGTATATCCAGAATCATATCTAGATTTACGTTCTCACCACCGGTATCGTCTTCTTCCAATACCGGGAGATTCGCGGGTGTCGCCGCTTGTTCGGCTCCGGCCTCCTCCAAGGCATTCGCCCATTCGTCAGCTAGATTTTCGTCATTTTTATCCGGTTCGGCCATGCATGTACTCCAATGATTTTTGTGTTACTTCGGCACATTGCCGGCCGCAGAATGTGGCGACTGCGCGCGCGACGATTTGGTTTCTCCGCTGCCAACGCCTAGCTTTACATTTTCAGCTATTTTTAAGGCCTTGTTACCGTTAGATTGGCCATATGCGCAACGAAATATCGGCACACCCTCGGCGCGCGCGGTCACGTATTTGCCCATTTCTATAGGAATAATGTCACCGATTTTAAGATCGCGTACATCACGTAATTTGAGGGTAGTGGTGGTTAAAATCGCAGTAATACCTAAATCCGCATCGAATACTTCTTCGCGCAATGCCTGGGTCCAACGTTCGTCCATTTCGACATGATCGCTCAACACGCCCGCGTCCAATAGTTCGCGGATAGGCTCCAGCATGATATAAGGCATAGTGATGTGAAAATCTCCGCCACCACCGTCTAATTCTATGTGAAACGAACTGACCACTACGACATCGCTGGGACTTACGATATTCGCAAAATGCGGATTGACCTCTGAACTCATGTATTCGAATTTTACTTCTAGCACCGGCGACCACGCCTCTTCTAAATCCAAAAACGCCTGATTCAATAGATTTTGAACGATGCGCAATTCGGTTTGGGTAAACTCGCGGCCTTCGATTTTCATGTGGAAACGCCCTTCTCCACCGAAATAATTATCCACCAGAATGTAAACAAGCTTAGGATCAAACACAAATAACACTGTCCCCCGCAGCGGATCCATTTTTACGATATTCAAACTGGTCGGGACATATAATGAATGCACGTATTCCGCAAATTTCATCATTTGTACGCCATTGAGAGAGATCTCTGCGTTGCGACGCAATTTGTTGAATAGGCTAATGCGGAAATGACGGCCAAATCGCTCGTTAATCATTTCCAGCGTAGGCATGCGCCCACGCACGATGCGATCTTGTGAGGCAAAATCGTAGGATGTTACGTCGGTGTCGAGCGCGCCCCCTGCGGCGCCTGTCTCTACATCACCGCTGGAGACGCCGTGTAATAGGGCGTCGATTTCATCCTGCGACAATAGATCATTCACGGCCATGGGCTTACTGCATCACAATGCTATTAAAGAACGCGCCTTCGACGATTTTTTTGCCGGTTTCCGCCTCTAATATTTTTTGCACTTCTTCTAGGGCCGCCGCGCGCAGCCGCTCCTTACCTTCATTTGCAGATAGACCTTCTACTGTCTGAGTACTCAGCAATAACACCATTGCATTGCGTATGGCCGAGTTGTGTGTTTTGATGACCTCTGCGCCTTTTTCTTCGCGCGTCATCACATCCATACGCACTTGTAAAAAGCGCATACGTCCACTGGTTTCTTTGATGTTGACAACAAAGGCGGGTTCTAGTGGGACATACACAGCAGGTTTTTGCTTGTCTTTGTCTTTCGCGGCGTCGGCGCCCGCAGGGTGCGCGCCGGGGGGGCTGAGCATCCCGGTGGATTTCAGCATGGCGAACGTGAGACCCATACTGATAAACACCAATAGCAATACACCCCCCACGATAAGGAGTATCATTTTCATTGATGAACTGGATTTTGGGCCGTCTTCCTGCGCTGCTTCTTCCGCTTCCGCCACTGTGATATTCCTTCACTACCAAGAGATACTCAAGCGGTAGCAAAGCATATGCCACGGAAATGCAGACAGATGTCGAACTAAATCAGCACGTTGGAGGGTGTAATTTTACATGTGACGGAAAACTGGCCTTTTCCCGTGCGCCGTAGCGACGGGAAAGGCTAAAACGCACGCAACAACGTCTATCTAAACCCGAAAATCGACATTTCGCCCCATGTGCGAGGGATTTTTACTACCCCCACCGGCATGCGCGGCGCTGTCTAATAATTTTACGGTATTTTCCTGCACGTTATCGTTGGCCTTTTTCTCGGCCCATATGGCGGTACTATCCCCTATTTTAGAGGCGCTCGCCATCGCTGTCGTCATACTTGATACACCATTCACGTCCATAACTTACCCCCTTTGGTGGGTAGCTTGCTCATCTGTTAGCGTCCCTTGGGTGGCGGCTCTACAGGCAAGCCGGTCAAAATTGCGTAGCGTGTCACACCGCTAACGCTACCACAGACCCCACCGCTTGGGCCGCCAGCGGCCACTGGCGCCGTCGGCGAATATAAAATTTATTGCATGCTGCCCCTGCGTGGTCACGAGATGCGACAATTTATCTAAGAAATCAATATCTAACACCTCTTCCTCGCGCCCTTGTGGCAGGCATTGTCCAAGTATAATCAGGGTGTTACCACGCGGCAGTGCCCTATCGAGCACGTGGGCCAGCGGCATGGCGCGCGTTCCCTGCCATACACACAGTAGCGTGGCGATCGCATCGTCGGCATAGACATTAGTCCACGCGGCGGTTGATGCGGTAATTGCTCCCTCACCCCACAACCACCATGCATTCGCCACTTGGCCTAACCCAACATTCCCCAATTTATTAGGCCGCATATCAAGGTGCATCAGCATTTGTAATTCGTTAAATATCTGTTGCCAGACGCGTTGTTGCGGCCCGCACGGCCAATAGCCGCGAATGTCTTGTTTCCAGGCCCGCCACCACGGTTCAGTCGTCAAGCCCAAGGGCTGATCAGCCCTGATGAGCACTCGGCCCTCTAGGGTAGAGGCTACCTGCCATCCCAAGGGCGCTATGAGTCCGGTAAGCGCCTTTAAAAAAGGGGCACCAAGATCTTGGGGTACCTGTGGCTTGCCGTCTAAAATCAAGGTGTCGCGCCCAGGGCTAAGGCGCACAGGCTCTAAACACGCCCAATGTTGCGCGTCGTGTGCGACCAAACCTTGTTGACGGGCCATCAGCGCCGCCCACGGAATGTGCGCCCCCCCGAAGAGCGATGCTAGACGATCCGGTGGCGCAAGTGGCGAACCCGCCGGGGTTGCGGCAACTCGCTGCAATATACGCTGCCATGGCGGCGTAGCCTGTTCGAATAGTGCCGAACGCGTGTGTTGTGGGAAAAAAATAATGGTCTGCCTCACACTACTCTCTACTCGGACGAAGACCGTGCCATTGTTGCAGTTGCGATGACCCGTCGCAAGCCGATACCTCTCCCTGCTGCTGCCCGCAAGTGGCCGCCATTGCATACGACACTAGGCATATTTAGGCGCACGCTACTAGGTTTAATACCCCTACTCCGGTATCATATGCCAATCTTGTTAACTCGCTGATTGCAACGCTAATGATTGATTTTGAAAAAAGCCTTGCCGAATTAGAACAACTCGTGGCGCAGTTGGAAAAAGGCGACCTGCCTTTAGAGGCGTCATTGACGGCCTTTGAACGTGGTGTCACCTTGGCCCAACAATGTCAAGCGGCGCTCAAAGAAGCGGAGCAACGGGTCAATATCTTGGTCCAAAAAAATGGTCAAATCGATGTACAACCCTATAATGAATCCGACACAGAATGACACTTTCAAGCACTACGCGACAACGCTACAGGCGCGCGCAGACGCCGCATTAGAGCGCTGGCTGCCCGCCGCCGAGCGTGCGCCCATCTTGCTCCACTGCGCCATGCGTTACGCGGTTTTAGGTGGTGGCAAACGCATTCGTCCGGTCTTGGTATACGCCACGGGCGATGCGCTAGCGGTGCCCTTGACGCAATTGGATGGCCCGGCCGCGACGGTAGAAATCATCCATAGTTATTCGCTGGTCCATGACGATTTACCCGCCATGGACAACGATGACCTACGGCGTGGCCAACCAACCTGTCACAAGGCCTTCGATGAGGCGACCGCTATTTTGGCGGGCGATGCCTTGCAGGCGCTGGCGTTTTATATTCCCGCCGTAGACCCGGCGATGCCCGCTGACCCCGCAATCCGTATCGCCATGATCGCCTTGATCGCCGAGGCCAGTGGCTCTAACGGCATGGCCGGCGGCCAAGCGATAGACCTTGGCGCAGTAGGACACTCACTAAATCTTGCCGAACTCGAAGCAATGCATTCATTTAAAACCGGCGCATTGATACGCGCCAGTGTCGGTTTAGCCGCCCTGTGTCGCCCGGATCTCTCGACCCATGAGCGCCAGTGTTTAGATGACTTTGCGCGCAACATCGGCTTGGCCTTCCAAGTGCGTGATGACATTTTAGACGTCGAGGGCGAGACTAACGTCATTGGAAAACCGCAGGGATCGGACGTGGCGCGCAACAAGCCTACCTATCCCGCGATATTGGGGATGGAAGGGGCCAAAAAGGCCGCACAATGCTTACATGAACAAGCCCTCGCAGCCCTCATAAATTTTGATAAAAAGGCCGATATGTTACGGTGGCTATCGCATTATATTGTGCATCGTAACGCCTAGGGCGGCCGGGTCGCCGGTTTGCATACAATAACCTACTACTTGCGCCAAACTCGATAAACAGTCATTATTGGCGGCTTAAACCGCGCTGGGTTGAGAAGTTATGACCGAAATAGGTCACTATCCTTTATTAGAGCAATACGACACGCCCGAGGCGTTGCGCCGCTTACCCGAGGCCCAACTGCCGGAGCTTGCGCAAGAATTACGCAATTTCTTGATCGAATCCGTATCCCAAACCGGGGGGCATTTGGCTGCCGGTTTGGGCACCATAGAACTGACGCTGGCCTTACATTATGTGTTTCAAACCCCTGAAGACAGGCTGGTGTGGGACGTAGGCCACCAGAGTTATCCACACAAAATAATGACGGGTCGCCGTAAAAACATGCACTCGTTGCGGCAACGCCATGGCATATCGGGCTTTCCCAAACGCAGTGAGAGCCCTTTTGACACCTTTGGCGTAGGCCATTCCAGCACCTCTATTAGCGCCGCCTTAGGCATGGCCTTGGCCGCCAAACAGCAGCAGAGCGACCGCAAGATTGTCGCCGTCATCGGCGATGGCGCATTAACGGCGGGGATGGCCTTTGAGGCGTTGAATCACGCGGGAGACTTGGACGCCAATCTGTTGGTTGTGCTCAACGACAATGATATGTCGATATCGGAAAATGTCGGCGGCATGTCTAATTATCTGGCCAAGATATTATCCGGCAAGCTGTATTCTTCCGTACGCGAGGGCTCCAAAAAAGTCCTGCGCCGTATGCCTTCGGTGTGGGAACTCGCCCGTCGCGCCGAGGAACATGTCAAAGGCATGGTCATACCCGGCACCTTATTTGAGGAGCTGGGATTTAACTACATAGGCCCTATCGATGGCCACGACCTGCCTGCCTTGGTCAACACGCTCGGCAATATCAGATCGCTCAGTGGCCCCCAATTTTTACATGTCATAACCAAAAAGGGCAAGGGTTATCCCCCTGCGGAAGAAAATCCGTGTGAATATCATGGCGTCACACGTTTTGACCCCAAAACCGGTACGCTACAACGTAGCAAAGGTGCTGTCACCTATACCGAAGTCTTCGGCAAGTGGCTATGCGATATGGCTGAACGCGACCCGCTGTTGATGGCCATTACCCCCGCCATGCGCGAGGGGTCGGGCATGGTCGAATACTTCCAACGCTTTCCAGAGCGCAGCTTCGATGTCGGCATCGCGGAGCAGCACGCCGTCACATTGGCGGCGGGACTGGCCTGCGAAGGGCTCAAACCAGTGGTCGCCATTTATTCCACCTTTTTGCAACGCGCCTATGACCAGTTGATCCATGATGTCGCCATCCAAAATCTGCCGGTGCTCTTCGCCATTGACCGCGCCGGTTTGGTAGGGGCCGATGGGGCCACCCATGCCGGAAGTTTTGATCTCAGTTTTATGCGCTGTATACCAAATATGCTGATTATGGCGCCCACCGACGAAAACGAATGCCGACAAATGCTCTATACCGGATATATGCACACCGGCCCGGCCGCCGTGCGCTACCCGCGCGGTCGTGGCCCTGGGGTTGAAGTGCAGAATACAATGGAAAGCCTGCCCGTGGGCAAGGCCGAGCTACGCCGTCAAGGTCATAGCATCGCCCTGCTCGCCTTCGGGAGTATGTTGGCCCCCGCCTTGGATGCCGGTGAGCAATTGGATGCCACCGTCATCAATATGCGCTTTGTCAAACCCCTGGATATCGACACCCTCTTGGCCGCCGCGCGCGACCATTCCTTGATCGTCACGATCGAGGAAAATGCAATCTACGGGGGTGCCGGCAGCGCCATTAATGAGGCCCTGGCCAAAATAGAAAATGTCCCTGCAATCATTAACTTGGGCCTGCCGGATCGGTTTGTAGATCATGGTGTGCATGAGCAATTGTTGGCGGACTGCGGCTTGGACGCCAAGGGCATCGTGGCCACCGTTCATCACTATATTGCCGCCTGTACTGCCCCAGTACTGGCAAACTCCATAAATTCCTAGTATACTAGTCAAGATTTATATGGCACCTCGTTACACCCTTAAGATCGTTACGGACTTTGCCGCCGCCCATACCCTGCGCGGCTATCCAGGGGATTGCAGCCGCATGCATGGCCACAATTGGAAGGTGGAAGTTGAAGTCGTGGCCCATGCGCTAGACGCCTATGGGATGGGCATGGATTTCAAGGCGATCAAGCATGGGGCCAAGGATGTCATAAACGAGCTTGACCACCGGTATCTAAATGAGCTTGCGGCTTTCGAGCGCGTTAACCCGACGGCGGAGAACTTGGCCTTATTTCTTTACCAAACCATTGGCCATAAGCTGAATGCACCTGGGGTGCGTGTCAGCGCGGTCACCGTTTGGGAAACCGAGCGCGCCTGCGCCCGCTATAGCGAGGATGAATAAAATGTCGAACACAGACGAGATGGCAGACGTACAAAATAGCGCGGATGTGCGTCGCATAGCGATAGATAAAGTGGGCATCAAAGATATTCGTCACCCCGTGCGCGTACAAGACCGCACCGGCGGCGAACAACATACGGTCGCCACATTTGCCATGTATGTCGATCTGCCGCACAATTTTAAAGGCACGCACATGTCGCGCTTTGTGGAGATACTCAACAATCACGAGCGTGAAATCACCGTCAAATCATTCAAAGATATGTTATTTGAAATGGGCGAACGCTTAGAGGCCAAATCGGGGCATATCGAAATGCGTTTCCCGTATTTCATCAATAAAACCGCGCCTGTGTCCAAGGTACAAAGTTTGATGGATTACGAAGTCACCTTTAACGGCGAGATCCGCAATGGGCAAACGTCCTTAACCATACGCGTCGTCGTGCCGGTGACCAGCTTGTGCCCGTGCTCCAAAGAAATTTCCAAATATGGCGCGCACAATCAACGCTCGCATGTCACGATTACCGCCACCACTCAAGACTTTGTGTGGATAGAAGAATTAATCGAAATCGTCGAGCAAGAGGCCTCCTGCGAATTGTATGGCCTGCTCAAACGCCCGGACGAAAAATACGTTACTGAACGCGCCTATGATAATCCTAAATTTGTAGAAGACATGGTGCGCGATGTCGCCGCGCGTTTGAACAAAGACAAACGCATCTCGCGTTATATTGTCGAATCCGAAAATTTCGAATCCATACACAATCATTCCGCCTACGCGATGATTACGCAGGCCAAATAATTATTTGGGCGCGAGCGTTTCCGGCGGCGCAGGCGTTCCCGGCGGCGCGGGTGGAGCGGAACGCACCACCTGCGATCCCGACATGATAGTCGCGGCGTCCTTGACCAAACGATGATCCGTCCCCTGCCCGCTTTCTTCGCGCTGGATGCGCTGCGCCGCCTCTTGAGTCAACACCACTATACTGGTGCGCCGGTTCATCGAGTCCAATGGCTGTTCCGGTTTATACAACACAGTTGACGCCAGCCCGACCACGCGCGCGAATTTGTCTATGGGGTAACCCATCATCGCCATTTCACGGCGCGCGGCATTGGCGCGATCCACAGACAGCTCCCAATTGCTATAATCGGGTCGCCCCATATATGCAACGGCATCGGTATGGCCCGTAATACTGACCTTATTGGGCAGCGGACTCAAAGACTTGGTGATTTCGCGCAGCATGGTGCGCATATAGGGCTTTACATCCGCGCCGCCCGAATCAAACATCGGCCGATTGTCCTTATCGACCAATTGTAAGCGCAGGCCTTCGCTGGTCATATCCATAATCAATTGATCTTTGAATGCGGTCAGCGTTGGATTCGCTTTAATCGCCTCCGCAATAGTTGCCTTAAGTTGCTCCAGGCGTTGCTTATCCTCAGCAAGTTTTTTTTGCTTATCTTGCAACGAAACTTCTTCCTCTTCGGTAAGGCTTGTTTCGTCTAGTTTGCGATCGGCAATGACGCCGGAGCCCTTAACCTCGCCCGCGCCGCCGCCCTCTACCAAGGTGCTACCGGGGGCACGAAAATATTTGGCGACGCCGTCTTTTTTATCGCCGGGCAAATTGTTTAACAACCACAATAACAAGAAAAACGCCATCATGGCGGTAACAAAATCGGCATACGCGACCTTCCAGGAGCCGCCGTGGTGCCCTCCGGCCACTTTTTTGATGCGTTTGACGATGATGGTCGGACCACTTGTGGCATTTGCCGTCGGTTTACTCGCCATTGACCTGCCTACCTTTAAATTTTGAGCGCGCGCATGCTGATAAAAATCACCGTATTACGGCTTCTTCTCCTTCAGAAATTTCTCCAATTCACTGAAGGAGGGCCGGTCATGCTCTAAAATGACCTTGCGCGCGAATTCGACGGACATTTGCGGGCTGTAGCCGTTGATGTTGGCCAAGATTCCCGCCTTAATCACCTCGAGATATTTGCTTTCTACTATGGCCTTATGCTCCATCGCGTGTCCCAGCGGACCGACAAAGCCGTAGGCCAATAAAATACCCAAAAACGTGCCTACCAAGGCCGCTGCGACTTTAGCGCCGATGACCTCAGGGCCATCGGAAATGGACATCATGGTGATCACCACGCCCATCACCGCCGCCACGATGCCAAACCCAGGCAAGGCGTCGCTGATACGGGTCAACGCCCCGCCGGCCTCGCGGCGTTCTTCTAAGGCCAATTCCAACTCCTTTTCCATCATGGCCTCCAATTCATTGGAATTGGCCGCACCGCTCACGACTAAACGCAAATTATCCGTTAAGAATTCTACTGCGGCGTGATCCTGGCTAAATACCTTATATTTTTTGAACAGTGGACTTTTGTCAGGCTCTTCCAAGTGTTGTTCTAACGCCATCACGCCGTCTTTACGCGCAATTGAGAAAACTTCAAAGAGCATGGCCAACAGTTCCATATAGGCCGGTTTACCGTACTTACTCCCTTTCAGCAGGCCCAGTAATTCGCTAACCACACTCTTAATCACAGACATAGGATTAGCGATGACAAACGCGCCTGCGGCCCCGCCACCAATGATAAGCAACTCCGGCGGATGCCAAAGCGACGCCAGTTCACCCTCCGAAATGACGAATCCCCCAAGTACACAGAGGAGAACAATCAGAATACCCGCGATAATTTTCATGGCAAATTACACGATCCCTCGTAGCGCCTCGCTCAAGCGACATGTCACCCATATCGACAGGCCGGTCGCCAAAGTTTACCCCTGCCATTGCATCGCTTTTTATGTCACAATCGCCCCCCGGAACACGGGGCTCAGGGCAACGCGCAAACGCCGGCCCTAACGCCCTATATAGGCGTCGGCTTAGTTTTAGGGTGGCCAGCGCCACCTGCCGATTAAACTCGCTTAAGGTTGAAAATGCAACATTACCTGTTTTTGTTATTGCTGTTGTGCGGCGCGCCATCTGCGTGGTCGTTTGACATTTTGCAAGCGTTACCGAAAACCGCGCCTGCGCCACAGGACAACCCGCAAACCGCCGCCAAAATAAATCTGGGAAAAACGCTTTTTTTTGACCCCAGACTGTCCGCCGATGGCGGTTTAAGTTGCGACGACTGCCACCAATTGGCGGGCGGCGGCGAGGACAAAGGCACATCCCAAGGCCGTAGCCAACGCAAGTTAAAACGTTCTGCGCCTACGCTATGGAATGTTGCGTTTCAAACGGTGTTGTTCATGGACGGGCGCGCCACCAGCTTGGAGCTACAGGCCGCTGAACATTTGCTAGACCCTGCGGTAATGGCCTTGGCGACGGAAGAATCCTTAGTCGCGCGATTATCGAGCATGCGTGGCTATCGTGAATTATTTCGGCAAACATTTGGCGATGACACCATCAGCCTATTGCGCACCACGCAGGCGCTCGCGAGCTTCGAACGCACACTGCTAACACCCAACAGCGCCTTTGATCGTTACATTAAAGGCAAAAAAAAGGCCCTCACCGAACAACAAAAACGCGGCTTGACACTGTTTGACGAGCGAGGCTGTTTGTCCTGCCATTTCGGCGTCAATTTCGCCGGACCGGCGCCTGGCCCCGCGATCGGCATGGGCGAAGGATTTTATGAATTGTTCCCCAACCACCTGGGCAGCGAATACGACCAAAAATACGCCCTCGCAGATGACCTAGGGCGCTACAACGTGACCCAAGACCCAGGGCACAAATACATGTGGCGAGTACCTATTTTGCGCAACATCGCCCTCACCGCGCCGTATTTTCACAATGGATCGGTGAACACCTTGGAAGAAGCCGTGCGCATCATGGCCAAGACACAGTTGCGCCTACAACTAAACGACACCGACAACGCGGATATCGTCGCGTTTTTGCAAAGTTTGACCGGCGAACGCCCGCAAATCACGCTACCGCAACTGCCCAGCACGCCGGGTTATACGCCGTTGCCGACGCGCAATCGTTAGACCACGCTTATGACCTCCCCCTTTGAAAAAGGGGGATGGAGGGGGATTCGTCGGCGGAGTGTTAAAAATGGTTGATCAAAATTGCGCTTAAATCAGCAGCATTATTTCGTAATTTATCAACAGCAAATAAAATGCGAAGGTACCCCACAATACATGCGCGCCGTTAAAATATCGAAATACGAGAAAGCGCTTATGTAACAGCGCCACCACAAGACATACGGCGGTGAGCACATATTTTACGGCGAAAAAAACCCGCACATCCGTTTCTAATAATACACGCATCACCGGGTTGAGCTCGGCACCGCCGCGCCCTAGAATAATTAACGTCATAAACGCATCTGCAACACACAACAAAATGGTCGTCACTATCAACGCAAAAAACAGCGGTTCATGGTGATCGACTAAAATATTATGACGCGGATCGGCGTCTCTGCGCACCTTGGCGCGGCGGCGTGACAACACGGCGGCCCACAGGGTGCGCGCATATTTACGCCGCCGCTCTGCGGGGGCCGCACGGCGCTCTTGCGCGCGGTGTCGGGTTGCGGAAATTCGCGTATGCATCACGTTTTTAGCGTCTTCTAACGCGTTATTTTCAAGACGTTGCAGATGGATGTATCCCTAAAACGTGACCTGTATCACACCCATGAGACGCCATTATCTCAATGGCGCGACCGCGCCGTGGTCTCGATATCTGAAATAATCTTCTAAAATCAGCGCGTGGTCAAAAGCTAAGGATTTAGGAATATCTTTACGCAGAAAAATTCCGACGTTTTTGGCGTCGTCCGCCGCGTGCGGGTCGCCGCCGGCCTGCGCGACATACACCAAACTAATGGTATGCCCGCGCGGATCGCGTGCGGCCGCAGAATAACAACCCAATAACGCGATCAAGCGCACCTGCAAACACGTTTCTTCCGCCGCCTCGCGTATGGCCGCGTGTTCAACCGTCTCACCCACATCGACGAATCCACCGGGAATCGCCCACCCAAATGGCGGATTGCGTCGTTCTATTAACACAATCGGGCGCTCTGGACGGTCGATCAATTCGATGATGGCATCTGCGGCCACCGGCGGGGTGATAGGTACGGGCATAGGCCTTACACAAAGCCTTTTTCGCGCAAATAGGCATACACGACTTCGACCACCAGGTGGGCGTGTATCACCACGCCGATATTGACCGTTTGCTGACCCGGCCGTTGATAGAGGTCTGCCAATGGCGCTAAATTCGCCCCTTCGTGTGGATCGCGATGATAATAATTGGCGGCTGCTAAGATGCCTAAAAACAACAGTGATTCAGCATTTAAATTATTCCTATCGCGCTGTAAAAACACCGGGCTGCCCGCTAATCCGGGATGGATTGCGATATCGACTAAACTATGGCGTTGACCGCCCCAAGCGATGCGTCCCGGCGTCGCCAAGTTGCCGCGCCTGATCACCGGCAAGATATGTTTAGGGTCCCACACCGCCGATAAATAACCGACCAAAACGACATCTTCTACGCTGAGCGAACCGTTCAACTCATCTTCCGTCAGCAAGGATTCCGCGCCTATGGTTTGAAAATACGTGGGCACGCCGGATTCTTCTATATGTTTTACAAAGGGCACGAACGGCGTAATGGCGAGATCCACGTCCACCCCTGGGTGGGCAAACCACAATTTATCAAAATTATCGATATCCAGTGTATAACCCTTGTCCAACAAGGGCGCACCGCGCGACTCTTGAAAAAAGGTCACACGCCCGCTCTGCGCGTTCATCACAGCGCTGTGGGTCGTCACTAAAAACGGATATTTATTTTCTTCCACTTCCAGCTCGAACACCACGCCCGTAGCGGCGCGACGCTTGCCCAGCGCATCATCGGTTTCGATGTGTACAGTGCTGAACATGAGTTGCTCAAGATAATTTTTAACGACAAATGTATTAGTCATATACCACAACAGCGCCACACCGATGTTTACACACGCGCAGGGCAAACGTTAATAAAATCAAGCCATCGCCTGCAACCATAATAAATATATCATTGGCTGCATTCCCACCACCCAGGCTGCAAAATAAATTGACAATGTACGCTCTTTTTTGATTAATGAACGTACTATAAATACGCTATCGGCGCAACAAAACGCCAACGAAGCATATAATGCAGAGGCAAACAATACGGCCGCCAAGGTTTGTAAATCCACACCCGCCTCGGCCAAGGTGACATCGCCGATCACCCACTCGCTGAAGAAAAATATACCGCTCAATACCATCGCTATCGCGAGAAACCCCCACGGCAGGATTTCCACTCCTGGGAGCGGTCGTGTTTTTTTTCGCTCATCCCCATAGGCCGTGATCTGCGACAGCACGTCTGCGCCGTGTTTCAAGCTGTTATCCACCTGCTGCGCCACCTGTTCTAGGGTGGCTTTAATTATTTTCTCAAACTGTTCTTGCCGGTCTTGCGCAGCGCCATCTCCTCGCCCCGCATATTCCACATGCATGGTTTCCAATTGTATCCTACGTCTACATAGAGCGCCAATCTCGGCCATCCAGTGTTGCCACATTAATAGGGCGTTTAATAAGTCAGGCCGCGCTTCCAGGGCCGCGCTGACACGCGCATGGTCAAATTCGGGCAGGCGCACTATCCAACCTGCGGGAATCAGCGCCAAACGCTTGCGCCCTTCCAACCATGGCCGCAGCACGAGCGTCTGCGCACGGGACAATTCCTGTAATTGCAGACGCAGTATCGCCACCGCGAGGGCGATATCCTCGATTTGTTTGTGCAGGCGCTGGCGATAATCTTTTAACCCTTGATAGCCGAAGGCCGCAGCAGAGCCCGCAAACGCCGCCAAGGCCATAGGCCATAACGCGTTAAAGGTGTTAACGAGCCAAAATAACGCTGCTTGCAAGTGGTTCATAGATGCACATCATGACTAGGGGCGGGCCGCCACCTTATCAAACGGCAAATTTTATACCACGCGTCGGCGATAACGGCGTCTTAGGCGTTGCATCCCGACCCATAACAATAACGCCATCCCCCCTACCCCGTCCGCGCCCCAGCGCGAAGAAGAGGATGGGTAGGCCACTTCAACCTGCATCGCCACGCGATTATTGGCGGGCGTGGGATCGGCGAACAACCCGCCTACGCCGAAATTGACTTGGTAAGCGCCGCTAAAACTGGGTGTGACGGTGACGCTTGCGGCGACCGAGTTCGCACCGGTAAACGGGCAGCTATAAAAATTATCGAATAACACGCAACCGGTAAGCGAAGATGTCGCGTTCGCATTGCTTTCAGGCAATTCTACCCATAACCTAGGTCGATCATCTGCGGCAACCAACGAATTGGTAAGCGTAATATTAAAAGTGATGCTTGCGCCCAATTGAATATTGGGGGAACTCGCCACACCCGCCACTGCGAAATCCACTAGATCGGCATTCGCCTCATCCCATACGACCATCCACCCATCGCGCGTACCTTGCAACGCGGAACCACTCACCGTCGCGGCGGCATCGGCGCTCTCCGTGCCGCCCACCGCAACCCATTTTTTCCCCTGATTCGCCAAGGCGACATCATAAAAAAAATCGACCCCCGCACCGCCCATAAAAGTGCTGGTCGCCAGCGTTAAAGGCGTCTCAACCGTCGCGTCATAAACGAAGCGTGCGAGAAAGCCATCGCTTTGCCGTACCAACGATTGCGCCGCGTTTTTTAATAAAAAATCAGACGAGGCCGTGTGCCCGGCGACTATCAAATCGAACGTAGTCCCGTTGGACAACGGCCAAACCGCTAAGGATTCCGCATTATCTGCGGAACTGCCGCCGAGGGTGGAAGAAAATAACAATTGACTCCCTGATGCGTTAAACCCGGCCACGAATGCGTCATAATCCTCGCTCGTTCGCCCAGGCCGATTCGGCTGCGCGGTGATCTCCGGTATTTGTTTGTAGAGTGGAAAAGACCTCAGCGCAGGGTCACCTGCCGGGAGCGGGGTTCCTGCCGTCAACGGCGCCAATCCCGATTGAGTCGCGCCGGTTAGAAATATATTGATGCCGCTCACCCGCACACGCGACGCCAATTCATCCCGCGACCCGCCTAAATAGGTCGTAAAATTGATCGTATAACTATTGAGCGCACCTTGCGCCCATTGAGTCAAAAATGCATCTCGGCATGGAAACGCCGCCCCTTGATCGGCGGATAAGCCACCCTTGGCGCAGGTACCGCCTGCAAATGATTTATAACTATAGGTTGACTTAGCAGGTTTACCGATATCTGCAGAATTTGTATGCCCGGCTAAATAAATATTGCCGCTGTTATCGACGTCCAAACTCACCCCGTAGTCATCGCCCGAGCCGCCGAAACGAGTGGCAAATGCCACACCCCAGGTCGCGCCGGTCGGATCTCTGATGTTATCTTCGAATATCTTCACTACAAACGCATCAAGCTTCTTTGGAGTGCTCGATAAAGGGTTGAATACCTTAAAATCAGAGGAATCGCTGGTGCCTGCCACGTAAATATACGAGTTATTATAAACAATGGCGCGCCCCGCCTCTTTACCGCCGCTGCCATAATAGGTGGAATTTATCAGCACTAAGTTGTTATCAAAACTTGCAACAAAGGCATCCGGCGCCACCACCAGGCCGCTAATGGCGTCACGGCCTATGGAGGCTTGCGGAGGCGTGTTTCCCCGTATAGGGAAATCGTCGGAAAGGGTAGAGCCGGTGATATAAATTCTGCCTGACCCAGGGTCTATCGCAATCGCATGCCCGGCATCTTCATCGTTGCCGCCTAAATAGGTCACTAGGTCAGTAACGCCTGTAGTTACATCAATCTTAGCCACAACTACGTCGCGTTTTTTTGCATAGGCGAGCAACGGAGCGGATAAATCCGCCGAGGTGGTCGTGCCCACCACATAATATTTCGTTTCCCCCACACCCACCGCGATACCCTCAATCGCCTCGCCGCCACCCCCTCCTATGAACCTTGCCAGACTTACCTTGGGATCAATGACCGTAGGCACATCCGCACGCTGACCACGCATTGCGATGCCCCAACTGCCGTCTTTGTGCTTAACGAAATGTCCTTGCACCGGCACACGTCGATCATTCAATAATTGATAGATGTACGGCGCATGATGTTTCCACTGCGTGGTACCGGCCTCCACCACTAACTCGCCTTGTGCATTTAACCAGCTACGCTCCGCACCACGTAAGCGCATGCGTATCGCCGCCGCCGAGGCCCCAGGCGCAACCACCCAATCGTATTCCACGGATTCGCCGTCCAACCTGAAGACCATGTCTATACCTGGATATACTTGGCGGTAAATAACGCGTTGAAAGGTGGGCGCGACGATGGATCGCCGCCCGCGATAATAGCGGTGTACGCGCGTCAAGCGCCCTAGGCCCTGCGGACGCACCCTATGGCCACCTAATAATTCGATGGCCACCTCGCGATCTTGCATCCGCCATGCGCACGACGCATCGCCACACAACACCGCATAATTGGGCGCGCGTACTACGTATTGGATAGTGGTCGCGGCCTGCCCCCGATTGGCTTCGAACACGGGAGAAATCGAGGGTGTAACGGCCGCGCTCGCCGCTGCGCTCCAAACCATGAGCGATATGAGTGCCGTTATGGTCCGGCACCGGCGTGCAACTGCAACCAGGAAAATGTTTATAATCATAGTGTTACTCCATCTTGCCCGTGTCATAGCAGGCCCTGCCGCCTCAAGATATTTAGGCATATGCCGACATTGTAGCCACAGTCTAGGCGTCGGACTGATGGTCAATGATACCTAATTTTCGGCGTTATTAGTTCTATACGGCAAAAAATCATGGCCCTGACAACCCGATGCTAGATATTTCAGCTTAAGCTTTACCAGCGATGCTAAGGAATTCGTACCCATGACGGACAACGTACTCCTCGAATTACCGACCCCCCCACGCTCCAAAGGGGGGGCTGATTTTGACAATCGACACCCGGAAGATGTCAAACTCTGTCTGATCAACGGTCAACAAATTTACGGCAAATTATTACATTTCAGCATCGATCTCGGCGCGCTGACGATTTCCGTCAAAGATGGCCACCACGCGACCGGTGAGCACCATCCTTCGGCAAAAGAGGCCGCCCACTCGACCGCCACCGAATATCGAATGACGGACATAAAAAATCTGCGCTTGTTAGAGTCGCGCCAATTCACGCCCGCAGGGAATTTTCTTGTAGGCATGGAAGCGCAAACGGAGCTGCCCGATCGCCAAGAATATGAACTCGATTACATCGATGGCACCAAAGAAATCGGCGAAACATTTGGATTTATTACGGACCAAAACGGCCTGCATTTATTTATAGCGCAACCCTTTAGTAAATATCTGCATAGCTTTATCCCCTTGCAAGCGCTACAAGATTACCGTATCGGGCCGCAACTTGGGCAAATGCTCGTCGATACCGATGCCCTGAGTCAATTTAATTTAGAGCAAGGCCTGCAAAAACAAGAAAATTTGCGTCAGAAAAAGATCGGAGAATACCTCACCGCCAACGCGATCGTGTCGGTTGAACATCTCCAAGCCGCACTGTCGCGCCAGGGCATTTCGCCGGTCATGAAACTCGGCGAGGCCTTGTTACAAGATAAAATAATCACGCAAGAACAACTCGAACAGGCCCTCGTCGCGCAAAAAAAAGATCGCACGCAACCACTCGGCGCGATATTGATCGATTTGGGATTCGTCACCGATGAAGTTATCAAACGCACCCTCGCCGCGAAGCTGGGCATCCCTGTCGTAGACTTGCCGAAGTTTACTATCGCCCCCGAAGTCATAGATAAAGTGCCGGAGCACATCGTACGCAAACACAATGTCTTACCGTTGTGTATCTACAACTCCAAATTAGTGGTTGCGACGGACGATCCTATACACCGTGGCCCCATTGAGGATTTACGCTTTCATACCAAGATGTTCATCGAACCGGTGATGGCGCGTAGCGAAGACATTGCAACGGCCATTAACACTTATTACGGCTCGCGCATAGGCATGTTGGCAGAGGCGCTAGATGCCGGGGAAGGCAACGATTCGTTGGATATTTCAGAAATCGACGATTCAGACAACACCTTGGTGCGGTTGGTCAATAAAATGATCATCGATGCGTACGAACAAGGGGCCTCGGATATACACGTCGAGCCCTATCCGGGCAAACAACGCACGATAATTCGGTTTCGTAAAGACGGCGACCTCCAATCCTATGTCGATGTGCCCAATAGTTACCGCAATGCCCTTATCTCACGCATAAAAATCATGTGCAACTTGGATATTTCCGAGCGTCGCAAACCGCAAGATGGAAAAATTAATTTTCGTAAGTTCGGACCGTTGGATTTGGAATTGCGCGTGGCCACCATACCCACGGCGGGCGGGTTGGAAGATATCGTATTACGCCTGCTGTCAAGCGGCGAGCCCCTGCCCATGGATAAATTAGGCTTGAGCGAAAACAACTCCAACGGTATTAAAAAAATCATTGCTAAACCCTATGGATTGTTTTTGGTATGCGGCCCCACGGGATCGGGTAAAACCACGACCCTGCACTCGATATTAGGCGAATTAAATCGCCCGGATTTGAAAATTTGGACCGCTGAAGACCCCATAGAAATCACCCAACGGGGGCTACGCCAGGTGCAAATCAATAATAAAATCGATGTCACCTTTGCCAATGCGATGCGGGCATTCCTGCGTGCCGACCCCGACATCATCATGGTCGGTGAAATGCGCGACGAGGAAACCGCGCGTATCGGCATAGAGGCCTCGCTCACCGGTCACCTGGTGTTCTCCACCTTGCACACCAACAGCGCGCCAGAGAGCATCGTACGCCTACTCGATATGGGCCTGGACCCATTCAATTTCGCCGACGCCTTGCTGGGCGTGCTGGCGCAACGTTTGGCCAAACGCCTGTGTCCAAAATGCAAGGTAAGCCACGCGGCCAGCGACGCCTTATTACAAGAATACGCCGAAGAATATCTATTGGAAACTCAGGGCACGACCCCGCAGCAACATGCGGAATTGGTGGCGGGATGGAAAAAAACATTCGCCAACGCGCAAGGCGAAATAACGCTCTATCGCCCGGCCGGCTGCGATGAGTGCGGCAACACCGGATACAAGGGGCGCTTCGGTGTACACGAGCTGTTGGTGGGCAGTGAAACCGTGAAAGATCTCATACACCAGCGCGCCAAAGTCTCGCAAGTGTTCGACGTCGCGATGCGCGAGGGTATGCGCACCTTAAAACAGGATGGAATCGTTAAAATGCTGAAAGGAACGACCGACATAGGACAAATACGCGCCGTATGTATCCGATAAAATTAAAAGCGCGCAACACTAGCGTCCCTGCCCGCATGCGCGCATTGTTGGAATTGATTTCCTTCCTTGGTAAAAATATCGGACTAATATACTCGGATTATTGGAAGGAACCACTTTCTAGCGGATGCGGCTGCAAGAATTATGAATACAACACGCGACGCTGACAACCTGTAAAGAGTTACAGGGTGTAGAGATCGAAAAACCGCCGCTTTGTTAATTAAGCTGCAATAATCCCATGCGGGCGGCGTTGGCCACCGCCTGAGAGCGGGTCGATGCCCCTAATTTAGACATCGCATTTTGCACGTGATAGGTGACCGTGCGCTGACTAATCGCCAAAATACGAGAAATTTCCCAACTGGTTTTGCCGGCGAGTATCCACTGCAAAATTTCGCGCTCGCGTCCTGTTAGGTCCACAACCGCGCGTCCACTGCGCATGCGCGCCGCGCAACGCGTCAATGCCGCATGTAGGTGTGGAATAACCGCACGCAATACCACAAAATTATCAGACTGCAAGGCCGCTGCATTGCCTAAAAATGAAAATAAAGTCATTGCGCCGATGTGCTCGCAACGCCAGCCCAAGGTCATTCCCTGATGCACGCCAAATGCCCAACTCGCCTGCACCAATCCAGGCGGCGCATTTTGATGTGCATCGGTGTAGGTTTGCGATAAGAGTGTCGCTTGATGCGTGGATAAACAATCGGTTAAATCGGTGCCTAAGGCGACGCTGTTGATTAAATAGTAGTATTGCAATTGATCGAATAGCGCGGCGGCATTCACCACCGGCCCAGGGCTGTCCCATTAAAAATTCTGATTCAATATAAATTGTAGAGATGCGTTT
>CAKKRP010000061.1 GCA_919902765.1 Gammaproteobacteria bacterium
CAAATCAATGGCTGTTGTTTGAGTTGGGCGTGTCCACTATTGACAGTACACCTCAAGGTTCATTAGGCCACAACATAACACGACGAATAAAATCTCATTCAAGGGATGAAATTTTCTCCTCGCCATGCGGGGATCGGACAGTTTGTTAAAACATTCTTCAAATTCTTCCGAGACGTTTTCCACACCTTTTCCTTTTACATCGAAAAAGAAGTGAAAAAACATATATTCAGATCGCTGTCAACTACAATTTAATGGGACAGACCTGGCCGCGCTACGCTTAACATTGCCAATGCGGCCGGAATTCATGTATGATTATTATCAGCGGATTAATAAAAAAGGGCATGGCAGATGAACATGCAATTGCGCGACGTGTCGGTACTGAGCGCCGCCAAATACAGCATAGATGCGAAGGTTTTTAACACCTTTCGCCTCGCCAGCTTGCGCCTTAAAACGCCTATACGTTTAATGTTACCCGGCCTGCGCACGCTCGATATGCTGGTGGACCATAGCCTGTGGCTAGTGGTAGACCGTTCCTTAGACGATTTACCCATCGTCGCCTGGGATCAATTCGATAATCGTAGCGCGATCCACAGCCCAGTGACCTGCCGCGTACGCTATTTTCACTTTCACGCCGCCGCCGCTGCCAATAAGGCCTTACAACTGGCTTATGAATCGTTGTCGCAACAATTGGAACACCTTAGCAAGCCCGCTGTCTCTGTATAATCTTCGAGCGACCCGATGAAAAGCCTAGGCCCCACCTCGATTGAATTGGCCAAGCGCACCCTGAGCTTCGTTGAAGCGATCGGCCTGATCATAATAGGGATTGCGACCATCATTGCGACGAGCATAGAAATCATGCACATGTTTGAAGTGCAACGCGTCGTGTTGCAGGATTTGTTGCTGTTATTTATATTTCTCGAAGTGTTGGCGATGGTGGGTTTGTATTTTGAGTCCGGGCAATTGCCGGTGCGTTATCCGATTTACATCGCCATCGTGGCCCTCGCGCGCTACCTGATCCTAGGGGTAGAGACGATGGAGCCCTGGCGCATCGTGGGCATCGCAAGCGCGATGTTCGTCTTGTCGCTGACGGTCTTGGCCTTGCGTTATGGCCACGCAAAATTCCCTTACATCGCATCCGAACGCAACACCTGGCCACGCCACAAACCTCCCCAGGAAGATTAACACCCCTTCCGTCGATGCACCCATCACCCACCTGGTCGGTCTATATCCTGCGTTGTAGCGACGGCACGCTATACACCGGGATAACGAATTGCTTAGCGCGTCGCTTGACCCTGCATGCCGCTGGGCGGGGTGCAAAATATCTGCGTGGACGCCTGCCGGTGCGATTGGTTTATGTTGAATCCGGCCACAACCGCCCTTCGGCAAGCCAACGCGAGGCGCAAATAAAACGCCTGCGTCGCGCGCAAAAAAATCGACTCATCGCCGATTTTAGCGTTCACGCTGCGGGGAACGCCGACTATACCGCTCCGCCAAACGCATCATGAGCACCGTCAAACCGCCGGTAAGCGCGAGCGGCACGACCAATATCCCCACCACGCACAAACTGACCACGCGGCGTAATAGTGAGATAACCGCCCCCCAATGGCGCAGGTGCCGACGCACGCTCGACCGCCGTAACGCCCGCTTACGACGGCGCACGTCCACGCCCGCCACGCGCTCAAGGTCTTGGGTGTCCCACACCATACGTTGCGCATTGCCCTCGTCGTTATCTTGGATGAATATATCTGATAAAAACATGACCTACCTCGTCGCTATCGTTGTTTGGGAAAATGTTCCCAACTCAAGAGATATAACGTCTAAATAGGCAGGGGTTTATAGCGATGCCGCGCGGAAACATGAGCGGTTTGGCACTTTTTTAGGGCGTTTTCAGGCCTATGGCTCAGACCACGGCGATAACATTAGGGGAGGGGTGACGCAGGGTTGGAAGCGACCGTACGTAAACAGCGCACCCCGCGATTAGGGTGCGCTCTACAGATTAGTTTTTGTGTACTTTCGAAGGGTAGCCCGCTTCTGTGGTGGCAAAGGTCAAGTCATCCAGTTTGGTTTTATCCGGATCATACGTGACCTTGGCCCAACCTATGCCTTTGCCCTCGTATTTCGTATCCACCTCGACCACGCCATTGAGGCGTTTTAAGGCTTTTTTGACCGTCAGCGGACAGGCCTCGCAGGTCATGCCGTCCACGTCCAACATCACCGTCTTGGGTTGGCCCGCAATGGCGGACGCCATTGTCAACATGGCCGCGCCCACTACTACGCTACGCAAATGCTTTAACATCGCTTACTCCTCTTAGGGGCTAACCCCATGCTATATTAATCATCCAACAACCAAGTGGCATACCACGGAAACGCAATGGCTGCCAGTATACCCAACGCGACTAGCCAAAATACGACTTTTTGAAAACGGTTACCTTGGGCAGTTGCACAGGGGGCATCGACCGCACAGACCGGTGTTGTTAAATATATCCGCCGAAAAGATATCGCTAATAACACGACGGCAATGCCGATAAACAGCGGGCGCACCGCTTCCAGTTTCGATAGATTTGCAATCCACGAACCACTCACCCCCAATGTCAGTAAGACAAAGGGGCCGGCGCAACACGCCGAGGCTGTTAAACCCGCAACCACACTACCGATCAAACTGCCACGCAAACCCCAACGCGACGTTTTACCCTGTTCCTGAGACGGTTTAGATTTCATGCGGGAACTCATCAACAACTCCAAGACGCTTAAACCCAGATTTCCCGTGTCCTTGCCTATTACCGGACCAGAATTGGAATCAGCGTAGTTTGACCAGCAAGGGCGCGACTTGTTCAAAACAGGCGCGTACCCGCGCCACACTACCGGCGGGGTCTACGAGCTGCCCACTGCGACATTGGGTCACGATGGCGGCGGCCGCCGCCATTAGCTCCATGGCCCCCACATTGGCGCTAGAGCCTTTGAGCGCATGCGCGGGGCGTTCGAGGGCCGTGAGGTCACCGGCGCATACGAATTCTTCCAGATAACCGACGTGTTTCTCCGCATCGGCTAAAAATGTATCCACCAACTCGGTGAATCCGTCGCCCAGAATATCTTTCAATTCCCGCATTGTATTTTCATTCAATATCATGCTAAAACACCCGCGTTCATGAGCCTAGTGGTCCCGCCTTCAACCATTGGGCAAGTTTTTCGCGCAGAACATTGTATTCAATGGGTTTGACCATGTAATCATCGATACCCGCCTTGTTACATTGCTCGGCAAGCTCTCCTGCGGAGTTGGCGGACAACACCACAATGGGCACGCGCCGAGCGCCCGGCGCATCAAGACGCCGTATCGCTTGCGCGGCCGCATAGCCATCCATCACTGGCATTTGGCAATCCATAAATATCAAGCCATAGCGCTGTGCTTGCACGCATTGCACCGCCTGCTCGCCATTTGCCGCGACATCCGCGCGATAGCCTAATTTTGCGAGCATCGCCAAAATGATTTTTTGGTTGACGAGATTGTCCTCGACCACCAAGATAGACTGCCGGTTTTTGCTCATCGTGGGCTGGCACCACGACTCAAGGACGACTCGCGCGCGGTCGCGCGGGCCTGCACCACCCACAGCGATTCTCCGGGCAACGGCCGCGCGCTGACCGTCACGGCAGTTAGGCCGCTTGCCATGTCTTTAAGCATCATTGGTACGTCCTCTACACCCCGGTGTGGCGTGGCGGGCTGCCCGGTCGCGAAGGCGGGCAACAGCTTGGTAATATGATAGGGCTGTTGGGTTATAGGGGGTGCCAGCCCGCTGAGCCTATCCCACGCGACGTTGGCGTAAATTACCCACCCATATTCGTCAACAACCGCCACCGGATCGGAAATCGCCTTAAAAATCAACATCCAACCTAGATCTAAGCGTTGTCCTTGCATATCCTTTTGCGGCCTGCGTCGCGATGCCGCAGTATTTCTGGAGGAGTGATACATGGCGTGAATCTACGTCCTCAAAGTGATTAATCTCACCCAATTCATCGGCGGCATAGCGAAAATATTTATCCTCAAAAAACAACTGCAAACTTTAGCTTTTGTCGCCCGCGCCGCTAATGCGTCCATGAGGATTTACAAACCAACGGCCCGGAGGGAACACATGCGCGCAACCTTGCAATCCGCTACCAACAACTGGACTTCCGACGACGAAACCGCCCTGATTTTAAAGCTCGCGGCGGCGCAAACGGGGCTCTCGTTGAGCCAAGCATCGGATTCGGTCAACACCTTAACGGCGAACTTTTCTGAAATGGTTAAATCCATACACGCCATCAAATTGGAAGCGCAAAAGATTTCCACTCAAGAGGCGCAAGACATCTTAGCGCACTGTGAAGAATTTCTGAATCGTGTACAAGCGGCGCTGGTCGGATTTCAATTTTATGATCGCATGCACCAACGCCTGGATCACATCGCACACCACTTAGAAAACACCCTGCAAGTGGTCAGTGACAAAGGAACTGTCAATGACCCAGCGGCATGGCAGATACTCAAAGACAAAATCAAAAAGAGTTACAATATCGAGGAAGACCGCATTTTGTTTGAACAAGTAATGCAAGGAAAACCGGTCAAAGAAGCGGTAAAAACCGCCGCGCGTCACGCTAAAGCAGCGCTTGATAAAGTCGAAATCTTCTAGCACAAGGCACCCGCCGGGGTGCCCCTACCGATTTTTATCCGCTTATTTCAATGCGTTTTTCACGCGCATTAATTTTTCGCGCACTTCCTTGCCCAACTGGGTAATTTCCGGCTTATCGACCAAACCTAACACCGCATTGGGGTCCATAAACGCGACGGTGATAGCGCCATCGTCCTCTTCACGCACCAATACGTTACACGGCAATAACAAACCGATATCGGGATCGGCCTCGATGGCGCGATGGGCTAACGGGGGATTGCACGCCCCCAAGATGCGATAGGGGCGTCTATCAATATTGAGCTTGGCCTTTAACGTCGCCGCGACGTCGATTTCCATCAACACGCCGAAGCCCTCTTTCTTGAGTTCATCGGTGACTTGTTGGATCGCTTTATCAAAGCTTCCGCTTATGCGCGTGCTAAAACCATACATAGATTCTCTCCAAATAAACGGTTTAGGGTTTGGTGCGTTCTTCGACTTCCAGCCATGCATTATGGATATCTGCGGGCCACAACGACTGCATCCACACTATCAGCGCATCCACATCGGACAGACTGAGTTTGTCGCGCCACCCAGGCATATTGCCCTTGCCTGGAATGCTGCCATTAAAAATGATCTCCCGCAATACCGACGATGGGTGATGCCACGCATGTCCACTGCCATCCAACGGCGGCGGTAGAAATTTGCCGTCGGCCGAGGGTATATCCCATTGTGGCGCACCTTCACCCTGTGCACCGTGACATTTCGCGCAATGTTGTGTATACAGCGCCGCGCCTTTCACAACCTCTGCGCGCTGAGCGGCGGGCGGCGACGAGTTCCGCGCTTGTGTATTCGAATTATTATCCTGACACGCCGCCACAACATAAATCCCCAGTACTAGGCCAATAAAACTGCGTTTATTCATCCATTTAACCATTGAGTTTATCATTAGACGGCCTACCAAACGGTCCTGCATATGCGGGCGTTTTCCATAGCAAATAGAGCGCCGGAATCAACACCATCGAAACCAAGGGCGCGGTAATCATGCCGCCCAGCATAGGCGCGGCAATGCGCCGCATCACCTCAGAACCCGTGCCATCGCCTATCACGATAGGAAATAAACCGGCGAGTATCACCGCCGCCGTCATCGCCTTAGGACGCACGCGCATCACCGTACCATAGATGATCGCGCGATGTAAGCCTTTCATGTCCGCCGGTTTGAGTTGTTGTAAGGCTTGATCGAGATACACCAACATCACGATCCCGAATTCCGCCGCCACGCCCGCCAACGCGATCATTCCCACCCAGACCGCCACCGACATGTGATAATCCAAGAAATACACCAACCAAAACGCCCCCACCAAGGACAGCGGCACCGCGCCCATCACCATCAGCGATTCGGTAAAATTTTTGAAATTGAGGTACAACAAAATTAAGATGATCGCCAAGGTCAACGGCACTATGTACATGAGACGTTCTTTAGCGCGTTCTAAATATTCATATTGACCTGACCAACCGATTGAATAACCTTTTGGTAGCGCCACCCTTTCGCTAACAATTTTTTTAGCCTCATCGACGAAGCCGCCCAAATCGCGGCCACGCACATCGACATAGACCCACGCGGAACGACGCGCGTTTTCGCTGCGCACCATATCCGGGCCGTCGGCAAAATCTATGTGCGCAATTTGCCCCAGTGTCACCGACGCGCCATTGGCGGTGACCATAGGTAATTGCCTGAGTTTTTCGACAGAATCACGCGATTCTTGCGCGAAGCGTATGTTGATGGGATAACGTTCCAAGCCTTCGACGGTATACCCGATTGTCGCACCGCCAACGGCATCCGCGATCACGTCTTGTACGTCCGCGATATTTAACCCGTAGCGCGCCGCCGCGCGTCTGTCGATATCCATTAGAATATATCTACCGCCGGTAATCCGCTCGGCAAACACCGAAGCGGCCCCCGCCACGCCCTTTACGAGCGTTTCAATTTCCTGCGCTATCTTTTGCAACGTGTCTAAATCCGCACCTGACACTTTGATGCCTAACGCGGTTTTAATACCGGTTGAGGTCATGTCTATGCGCGTTTTAATCGGCATTACCCAGGCGTTCGTTAACCCCGGCAAGCGTACCGTATGATCTAATTCTTGCATCAATTTCGCCATCGTCATGCCCGGCCGCCATTGATCGCGCGGTTTAAGCTGGATGGTGGTTTCCACCATCGACAACGGGGCCGGATCGGTGGCGGTGTCTGCGCGGCCGATTTTTCCAAATACCGTTTTCACTTCGGGAATGCTTTTTATCAAACGATCCGTTATTTGCAACACCTCGCTGGCCTTGCCTGCGGAAATCGCCGCGAACGTCGTGGGCATATACAACAAATCCCCTTCGTCCATATCCGGCATAAACTCGCTGCCTAAGCGCGACACCGGCACGACGGTGCTGGCGACCGCTAACAATGAAAAAACCACCGTTTTTTTTGGATGCGCTAACACCCAGCGTATGACGGGCAAATACAAGCTGATCAACAATCGGCTGAGCGGATTATTGTGTTCTTGCGGTATGGGTCCGCGTATCACCCAACCCATCAATACCGGCATTAAGGTCACTGACAAACCAGCGGCGGCGGCCATCGCATAGGTTTTTGTGTAGGCCAACGGCGCAAATAATTTTCCTTCTTGCGCTTCTAACGTAAACACCGGCACGAAGCTCAGGGTAATAATCAATAGCGAAAAAAACAGCGCCGGACCCACTTCGCTGGATGCCGCTAATATCGCCTGCCAACGATTGGTCTCCGATCCTTGGGCCTTTTCTAGATGTTTGTGTGCATTTTCTATCATCACGATGGACGCATCCACCATCGCCCCTATCGCAATGGCAATGCCGCCTAAGGACATAATATTGGAGGTTACACCTTGCAAATACATCACGATATAGGCCGTCAAAATGCCCATCGGCAGTATAACTACCGCGACCAGCGCCGAACGAATATGAAACAAAAACACCGCGCATACCGCGACCACAACCAAAAATTCTTCAATTAATTTGTCGCGCAACGTATCAATGGCGCGATGAATCAATCCGCTGCGATCATAGGTCTCCACAATCTCTACGCCTTGCGGTAAACCGCTGCGCAATTCCTGCATCCGCTTTTTCACCGCCTCAATGGTCGATAAGGCATTTTGCCCCCAGCGCATAACCACAATGCCGCCTGCGACTTCGCCCTGCCCATCCAGCTCCGCGATACCACGACGCATTTGCGGTCCCAAACGTATCTGCGCTACATCGCCCAACAACACCGGTGTACCTGAAGATTCTTTCAAAGCCACCGGAATTTGGCGCATTTCGTCGATGGATTGGATATACCCTTTGGCGCGTATCACGTATTCCGCTTCGGCGATTTCTATCGAGGAACCACCGGTTTCCTGATTGGCGCGCACTATCGCCTCACGCACCGTTGAGATGGTGATGCGATAGGCGCGCAAACGATCGGGATCCAATACCACTTGATATTGCTTGACCATACCGCCGATAGCCGCAACTTCCGCCACGCCGGGCACTTTTTGCAACTCATATTTCAGATACCAATCCTGCAAACTACGCAGTTGCGATAAATCATGTTGTTTGGTGCGATCTACCAAGGCATATTCATACACCCATCCCACCCCGGTAGCATCCGGACCCAATTCGGGCCGCGCGCCTGCGGGTAATTTTCCGGTCACTTGATTGAGATATTCCAGCACCCGCGAACGCGCCCAATAAGGATCGGTATGATCTTTGAAAAGGACATAAACGTAGGAATCGCCGAAAAAAGAATACCCGCGCACCACCGTCGATCCGGGCACGGCCAACATGGCGCTGGCAATGGGATAAGTGACTTGATCCTCGACCACCGTGGGCGCTTGACCCGCATAGGTGGTGCGAATGATGACTTGCACATCGGAGAGATCGGGAATGGCGTCTAATGACGTGTTTTTTACCGATAAAACGCCCAATACGGCGAGCACTACCGCTATCAGCAATACCAACGCACGATTTTCCAGCGACCATTTGAGCACATTTTTTATCATGTGCGATTTTTTTCATCCCTCGAAATTGCAATTATTGGCGCTGTTTTTAGCCTCATAACCCCCCCATGCGCATCAAGGCCGCGCGCACGCTGCTCTCGGAATCGATCAAGAACTGGCTGGAGACGACCACCTCCGCATCTTCATCCAACCCCGCCAATATTTCAACGCGATCATCGGACTCTACCCCTAGTGACACCGACACCGGCTTAAACGCGCCATCGGCCAACGCCAAAATCACGCGGCTGCGATTCCCCGAACGAATAATCGCTTCACGCGCCACATTCAGCACCTTTTTGCGAGGGCTGCCAAAGATGGTGGTATTGGCGTACATATTCGGCTTGAGCAGACCGTCCTTGTTTTCGAACACGATGCGCACTTTGACGGTGCGCGTTTTCATATCCACCGTGGGATAAATATAATCGACCATACCTTGGAGTTGTTTATCCGCCAACCCAGGTAACACCGCCTCCGCCTGTAGCCCCGCCTGTAACCAGCCCACTTGATTTTCAAACACCTCTGCGATCAACCAGACGGTTGATAAATCCGCGAGCACCATGACGGGCGTGGCGGGCGCGATATAGCCGCCTTCGCGTATATTTAATTCCGAAATAATCCCGGTAAAGGGTGCATAAAAGGTCAACAAATCTTCGGCCTTGCGATGTTTTGCCAGCCGCGCAATTTGTTGATCGGAAAAGCCGAACGCAGACAGGCGTTGGGCGGTGGCGCGCACTAATCGTCCATCGCCGCCTTCTATTTCCAACGCATTGAGGTATTCCTCTTGCGCGGAAACCAGCACCGGAGAATACGCATCGAACAAAACATCGCCCTTGCGCACTTGCTCGCCGACGCTCTTGGTACGCAGGCGCTCGACCCAGGCCTCCGTGCGCAACGTGATGCTACGCATCTTGTTTTGATCATAATCGACCGTTCCCACGGTGGTAATTTTACGATATAAATTGCGGCGTTTGACCTTTTCCGTGCGCACCCCTAACGAATTGACAACGGTGGGCGACAACCTCACGACCTCGGCGTCGCCGTCGCTCTCTATAGGCACCACATGCATGCCGCAAATAGGACATTTATCGCTGGGATTCGTGGTCGTAAAGCTCGGATGCATAGGGCACACGTAGGTGGCATCCTGATGTTTTTTAGCGTGTTCCACCGCCGTTTCACGTCCTGCATTGGTGTTCGCAGGCGGCGCGCGCGGTGACGGCGGCGTTGCGGATTCCACCGGAAATTTTTCTCTCTGCACTGCGGATTTATTGCTCGTTGCGGCAGGAGGTGGCGCTGCCTGCACGGGCGCGGGCGTAGGCACTGCGAACCGATCTTCCGCCACTTGTTCACGTACCGGTAGTTGCGGCTCCTCGGCGAGCGCGCGGCTAAAGCGGCCTGATAGCGACGGCGCTGCAGCGGGTGGCGGTGGTTCCGGCGTGCTGGAATGTTGCTCGACAGGCTCCGCTCGCGGTAGCGCGCGCAACGGGGGCGGAATCGCGGGCATTTGAAATGGGGTGTTGCTGTTCGGCGGTGGCGCGATTTCCAGCGTATCGAGCGGCGCAATGGCGTCTTCAGCGACGCTATCTATGGGCACACTGAGCGCGTAGAATAAGGCCAAACAAACAGGTGCCGGAATAGCGCGACCACGTCCATGCGAATTAAATTTTTTGTAGCGTGTCACGTAATGTCACCTGTTAAATATAATAAATCGTAATGCGCCTTACCACGTTCGACTTTGATACGCAAAATTTCCAAATTGGCGTCTAATTCTTGGTTGCGCGCGCGTATTACGTCCGCCAATGGCGCGCTACCGGATTGATAACTGCGCCGCGCCGCCTCTACTAGTTGCTGCGACTGCGGCACCACGATGGACTTGTAGTGTTCAAAACGCTGTCCTAAACGCGTCCACGCCGCGTAACGCACATCCAACAATGTGCGCAATTCCCGCCGCCGCGCGTCCACGCCGCTGTGCTGGGCATTCACATCATAGCCACGCGCATTGATCAACTTGCTTTGCAAATTCCACTGAAACAACGGCAAATCCATACGTAGCGAGGCGCTATACATCGTATCCCCGACGCTTTTACGCTTACCATACCCGATATCCAACATCCACCCCGGCCAACGCCTCGCCTTGGCGGCGTTTACGGCTTGACGTGCCGCATTTAGCTGCGCCGTCGCGGCTGCCAATACCGGGTGCGACTCGACGCGTTCTTCTAACTGTTTAAACGGCGGCAGGGCCGGGACATGCGGAAAACTAGTGACGAGATTGCGGCCTTGCGCATCGTCGCCCAGCCAGCGCAATAGTTCGGACAACGATTCTTCAAGTTTTTGTTGGAACTCCATTTCGCGCTCGCGCACCAAATTATATTCCAACTCCGCGCGCAACACGTCTTGCTGATCGCCCTTGCCCGAACGATACTGAAGCTGCGCGGTCTTGGAAAGCTGCTCATAAGTCTGCACGCGCTCCTGCAATAAGGCCACTGTTTGATTATACAAATAAACGTCTAACCATAACTTGCGCACGTCGCGCACCACGCTCAGTGCGCGATCTTGCGCTAGGCTGGTCTCCGCCTCCGCTTGTTGGCGCGCCGCATCGGCTTGACGCCCCAGCGAGCCCAGGGGCGGGATTTCCTGTTCTATGGACACCATGGATTGCTCCAAAGATTCCATCCCCAACGTTTGCCCCAGCGGAACGTTTTGCACGCTATAACGCACCTTGGGATCCGGCCAGCGCCCGGCGGCCACCGCATCCTCCGCCAACGACTGGCTACGCGCCTGCTGCTGCGCGACCCTAGGATCACGGCTCAATGCCAGTTGCTCGGCCTCTTTGAGGTCGAGATCGGCGGCCACTACCCACCCCCCTCGCGCCGTCACCAATACTAGTAGCAAGGCTGTTATTAGTGAACACTTGGTCATTAGCGATACCACACGAGTTACACGCAGGACGTACCCACCCCGTAGACAAATACTACACAGTAGACCAATAACCGATTGCAACGAATTGGCATTAATCTAGACTTAAGTTAAAAATATTTCCACACATATTACGCTAATTTTTGTTATTCCCTGGAAATAAAACGAATTTTATATATCCAAGAGTTCCATCATAATAGTCCAGGGCCGCAGCTCTCGCTAGTCGTAAGCGTATGTTGCTAGCGCAGACGGTACGCGTTAGCAACAACTTACACGCAGCTTGCGCAGCGGTAATACTATCCTGTTGGGAGGGAACGATGTCTAAGCAATTTGTTAAATTAGCGGGCCTGTGCGCCCTGGGCGCATGGTGTACGGCCGTTGGGGCGGCGGAAGACATGGGCAATATGACCCAGGAAGAACATCTGAAAATGATGAAAAATCTGCCGACGACGACCGCTACGAGCGAACACGCGCACCATCAACACGGCGCAGGGTCGTGGATGTTTGAATATCGGTATATGCGTATGAATCAACAAGACTTGATGAACGGCACTGCGGCGACGACGGCCGACAAGGTGCTTAATCAAGGCTATATGATGGCCGCCGAATCCATGAAGATGGATATGCACATGTTGATGGGCATGTACGGCATCAATGATAAGCTGTCCATGATGTTAGGGCTTAACTACATCAGCAATGACATGGACATGGTGAATGCCGACACGACGACGATGCCGGGCATGACGATGGCGGGCAAGCATAGCATGATGGAAGTGCATGGTATCGGCGATACCGAAGTGACGGCCATGTACAAATACAACCCGCATATAACGATGAGCATGGGTGTCAGCCTGCCCACCGGTTCCACGGATGAACACGACCATAGGGCCGACGGCAGCACCAGCCACGGCCACGCCCCCTATTATATGCAGCCCGGTTCGGGCACGCTAGACTTCAAACCTGCCGCGACTATGCAGTTTGATCTCGGTGCGTATAACGTCGGCGCGCAAGGTTCGTTCACCTACCGCCCAGGCTACAATGCGACGCACTATAACCTAGGCAATCGCCTCGACGGCTCCACCTGGGTGAAATATAACGCCATTCCGCATCTTCAATTATCGGCGGGATTGGCCGGTCATTTCCTAAGCAAGGTAAAAGCGGAAAGCGGTTCGCACATGCTGGAAATGGTCAGCATGATGCCTGATTATGACCCCAACAATACCGGCAGCCTGCGCATAGAAGCGGTGTTCGGTGTCGAAGGCGTGTACAAAAACTTCAAGGCCGGATTGGAATACGGCCTGCCCGTGTATGAGCGTATGCGCGGCATACAACTGGAAACCCGCAACGTGATAGGCGTTGCGTTAGCTGCGATGTTTTAAAATGATCGGGGCGCACACGTTGCGCCCCGACCTTTCGACATTCAAACCCAGCGCCGCACCTGCACCAAGTATTTCACGTAAGACTCACCGAATAACGCCGTCAAGGCGCGTTCCTCATACGCAATCTGAAACCGGTCGATGTATAATACAAATACCACCGGCGTCACCACCAACGCCCAAATATTTTGCAAAAACAATGTCCAGGCGATGAGCACCAGTAACAAACCCAAATACATCGGGTTGCGGGAATAATGATAAATGCCCTTGACCACCAGCGTCGTCGCGGTATGCGGCTGCAATGGATTTACGGTCGTTTTTACGCGCCTAAAAGCCCTTGCACCTAACGCCGATACAACAATTCCACACAACGCGATTGCAACCGCAGCGAGTTGATACGGTGACATCCAGTTGAGTTGCGGCCATACCGGCGTTAACCAACCGCTTACACCGGCGCAGATGAGCATGACTAACGGGGGCGGAATTTTGGGGGTCATGGGATACTCCGGTTTTTTAAAGGACGTACATTAGCATCAATCTCGCCGCGACTTAACCCAATCTTTGCATGGCCCACTCTAGCGCCTTATTTTTTTATGTATATCAATATGTTAAAAAGAAACAATCTATACTGCGACGCATACCGCACCCCCTGGCGAACGTGCGTCTCCAAAAACCTTGTACTGTGATCTAGCCCACATTTTTTTAATATACATCGTCACACATCTGAAAAACACCATACGAAGGACGCTATTTAGTTGGCATTTACTAACCAGGGTGACACCATGATATTAATAACAATCCGCTCAGCAGCCACCAGCGATGGGGTGTGTCGGCAATGACAACGACCGCTACCTCAACTTATGCAATCACCCACAACACCCACCTGGAAGGCTGGTTCTATGGCTTTTTAGGCGTACTAGGCTTCAGCCTGACCCTGCCCGCCACGCGCATGGCGGTGGCCAGCCTAGACCCGCTGATCGTGGGTTTAGGGCGTGGCGTGATCGCGGCCATGCTGGCCGCCCCGTTACTGTGGATTACCAGCCAGAAATTCCCAACCGCCCCGCAATGGCGTAGCATTTTTATCGTCTTTATCGGGGCGGTGGTCGGTTTTCCGCTGCTCAGCGCCTGGGCGATGCGCATGGTGCCCTCTTCTCACGGCGCGATCTTGCTGGGCCTGCTACCGTTGGCAACCGCCATCGCAGGCACCCTGCGCGCGCACGAACGCCCCTCGCGCGCATTTTGGATCGCCAGTTTGTTGGGCAGTGTTACCGTCGTAGGCTATGCGTATTCTCAAGGTGGCGGCACCCTGCAATTGGCCGATCTGGCCTTGCTCGCCGCCGTGGTCATGGCCGCGCTGAGTTATGCCGAGGGTGCGCGCGTGGCGCGTGAGCTGGGCGGTTGGCAGGTGATTTGTTGGGCCTTGGTGCTGGCCGCGCCGATCTTGATCGGACCCTTCATTTATGCGCTCTGGGAACACGGTATCGCGCAGGCCACCACGGCGTCATGGGTGGGGTTTTTCTACATCGGTATCGTCAGCATGTTCCTGGCCTTTTTCGCCTGGTATCGCGGCCTGGCCGTGGGCGGCGTGGCGCGCGTGTCGCAGTTGCAATTATTACAACCGTTTTTGACGTTGATGTTCTCGGCGATGTTCTTAGGCGAAACCTTCGGTGCCAATGCGATGCTCGCTGCGGCCTTGGTGGGCTTTGCGATCATCGTCAGCCGCCGCACCCATATCGCGTTTATTCGTCATCGGAATATTTCGCCAGGGACAGGGCATTAATCGCTAGTGTCGCCACCTTCCCCTTGCGCGGGGGGAAGGATCAGTAACTAACGCTCACTTCACCCACGCCCGCGCATTCTGGAACATGCGCAACCACGGCCCATCCGCACCCCACTCACGCGGTGCCCACGAATACTGTACGTGACGCACGACGCGCTCGGGGTGCGGCATCATCAAGGTCACGCGACCATCGGCGCTGGTGACGCCGGTGATGCCCAGCGGTGAGCCGTTGGGGTTGAATGGATAACATTCCGTTGCATTGCCATAGTGATCGACAAAACGCAAACTGGCCACTTGGTCGCGCAGCAAATGCGGCGCATCCACCCCTGCCGGCATCAACGCATAGCCTTCGCCGTGGGCGACCACGATGGGCAGACGCGAGCCTTCCATGCCAGACAAAAAGATCGACGGCGATTTCATCACCTCGACCATCACCATGCGCGCCTCGAATTGCTCGGAGACGTTGCGCGTGAATTGCGGCCACAACTCGGCACCGGGGATCAATTCGCGCAGATAAGACAGCATCTGACAGCCGTTGCACACGCCCAAGCTAAAACTATCGGCGCGATTGAAAAAGGCCTCGAATTCATCGCGCGCGCGTGGATTGAACAAAATGGAATGCGCCCAGCCGCGACCCGCGCCCAACACGTCGCCGTAAGAAAATCCGCCGCAGGCGACCATGCCCTGAAAATCGCGCAGCGAGATGCGGCCTGCGATGATGTCGGTCATGTGTACATCGACGCCGGTGAACCCGGCGCGATCAAACGCCGCCGCCATTTCGATGTGACCGTTGACGCCTTGCTCGCGCAACACCGCGACTTTGGGACGCGCATCGCTGACGACCATCGGCGCATGCGGGATGTGGCTCAAATCAAAGCTCAGGTGCGCATGCAGACCCGGATCGTCGGCATCGAGGATCGCATCGAATTCTTGCCGCGCGCACTCGGGGTTATCGCGCAATCGCTGCATCTGGAAGCTGGTCTCCGACCACGCGCGTTGCAGCACCACGCGATCTTCGGCGAACAATTCTTGCTTGCCGCGCCACACCCGCACGCGGTCGTCGTCGTTTAATGTGCCTATAATAAACGCATGCCGACCCAACCCTTGATCGCGCAACCAGGCCAGCACGTCGTCGCTGTCTTGATGGCGCACTTGGATCACCGCGCCCAATTCTTCATTGAATAATCCAGCGACTGCATCATCACCAAGATCGTCGATATGAAGGTCGAGACCTACGTGCGCGGCAAAGGCCATTTCGCACAACACCGCCCACAGGCCACCGTCGGAGCGGTCATGATAGGCCAGCAATAAATTGCGGCGATTCAGGTCTTGAACTAATCCGAAGAAATTTTTCAACGTTGTCGCATCAATATCTGGCGTG
Organism: Gammaproteobacteria bacterium; assembly: GCA_919902765.1. Classification (GTDB taxonomy): domain Bacteria; phylum Pseudomonadota; class Gammaproteobacteria; order S012-40; family S012-40; genus CAKKRP01. The sequence goes on from CAKKRP010000061.1 coordinate 16,146, forward strand.
GTGTCGCCGCATTCGCCAAACGACTGCGCCAGGGCCGAGCCGCCCATGCGTTGATGTCCATGCCCCAGATCGATCAAGATCAAATCGGTGTCGCCGATATCCGTGCGCAATTCAGGTGTCAAGGTGCGCCGCACATCGGCCACGCGCGCAAACGCCGAGATGATCAACGACAACGGCGAAACCACGGCCTTTTGTTCATCGCCGTCGCGCCACACGGTCTTCATCGACAAGGAATCCTTGCCGACCGGGATCGCAATGCCCAGTTGCGGGCAGAATTCCATGCCCACGCTCTTCACCGCCTCGAACAAATTGGCATCTTCACCGGGATGCCCGGCGGCGGCCATCCAGTTGGCCGACAGCACGATATCGCCCAGGCGTTCGATACGGGCGGCGGCGATGTTCGTGATCGCCTCGCCCACCGCCATGCGCGCGCTGGCGGCGGCGTTCACCACCGCCAGCGGCGTGCGCTCACCCATCGCCATCGCCTCGCCGGTGTAGACATCGAACGCCGTCGCAGTGACCGCGACGTCGGCCACCGGCACCTGCCACGGGCCGACCATTTGATCGCGCGCGACCAAGCCGGTGACGCTACGGTCGCCGATGGTAATCAGAAATTTTTTATCGGCCACGCTGGGCACACGCAACACGCGCAGCGCCGCCTCGTGCAAGTCGATGCCGCGCGTATCGAAGGCGCGACGCGATGGCGTCAAACGGGTGACATTGCGCAACATCTTAGGCGGTTTGCCGAGCAAGACCTCCATCGGGATATCGACCGGCGCGTTATCCAACAAACCGTCGCCGACGACCAATTGTTTTTCGACCGTCGCCTCGCCGACAACCTCGAACGGACAACGCTCGCGTATGCACAGCGCCTCGAACATCGGCATTTTTTCCGGTGCGATGGCGAGCATGTAACGCTCTTGCGACTCGTTGCTCCACAATTCCATCGGCGACATGCCGGGGTCATCGCTGGGGATCGCACGCAATTCGACGCGCGCACCGCGCCCGCTGTCGTTGACCATCTCCGGCAACGCGTTAGACAAACCGCCCGCGCCGACATCGTGTATGGATAAAATCGGATTGTCCGCGCCCAGCGCCCAGCAGCGGTCGATGACCTCTTGCGCGCGGCGCTCCATCTCGGCATTCGCGCGCTGCACCGACGCAAAATCGAGCAGCTCGTCGCTGGCGCCGGTGGCCATGCTGGAGGCCGCGCCGCCGCCCAGGCCGATCAACATCGCCGGGCCGCCCAACACCACCAGCGCGGCGCGCGGCGATACGTCCAGCTTTTCGACATGTTCGGCGGACATATTGCCGACCCCGCCCGCGATCATGATCGGTTTGTGATAACCGCGCATCTCGTGACCTTGCGCGGTCGCCACGCGTTGTTCGAAGGTGCGGAAATACCCGGCCAGATTGGGACGCCCGAATTCGTTGTTAAACGCCGCCGCGCCGATCGGCCCTTCCAACATGATGTCCAGCGCCGAGACGATGCGCCCCGGTTTGCCGTAATGATCTTTTTCCCACGGCTGCGCGAATTCAGGAATGCGCAGATTGGACACCGAAAACCCGCTCAAACCCGCCTTGGGCTTGCTACCGCGCCCAGTGGCGCCCTCGTCGCGGATCTCGCCACCTGCGCCGGTCGCCGCCCCGGCATAGGGCGAAATCGCCGTCGGATGGTTATGCGTCTCGACCTTCATCAAGATCGGCAAGGCCTGGCGATGATAACGATAAATGCCGTCACTGCCGGCAAAAAAGCGCCCGCCGACATAGCCCTCGATCACGGCGGAATTGTCTTTATACGCCGACAAAATCCCCGCCGGGTTTTTCGCGTGCGTGTTGCGTATCATATTAAACAACGAACGCCCTTGGCGTTGTTGGTCGATGATCCAATCGGCGTTGAAGATTTTATGGCGGCAATGCTCGGAATTGGCCTGCGCAAACATCATCAATTCGACATCGCTGGGGTCGCGTCCCAGGGCCTGGAAATTCTCGACCAGGTAGTCGATCTCGTCCTCGGCCAGGGCCAGGCCCCAGTCCTTATTGGCCTGGGCCAACGCGGCCCTCCCGCCTTGCCGCACCGCCACCTTGCGCAGGGGGCGCGGCTGGGCATGCAGGAACAGCGATTCCACATCGTCAAAATTCGCAAACACGGCCTCGACCATGCGGTCGTGCAGCAGCGGTGCCAGGGTGTGCAAATCAGCGTCGCTCAGGTTGCGGCCTTGGAATTGATAGACCACACCGCGCTCGATGCGGGCAATCGGGTGCAGGCCGCAGACATGGGCGATGTCGGTGGCCTTAGACGACCACGGCGACACCGTGCCCGGTCGCGGGGTCACCAGCAGCATATTATGGGTGTCGTCGCCACCGCCGGGCACGCCATAACCCGCCAACAAGCGCAATAAAACAGCCTGTTGCACGGCCTCCAAGGCCTGTTCAATCTCCACAAAATAGTGATAGTAGGCGACGATGCCGGTGATGCCCTGCACCCGCGCGGCGGCGAGCTCCAACAACTTGGCTTGACGAAATGGCGACAGTGCAGAGGCACCGCTGAGACGCAACATGCGAACCCCTAGTGAGAGATGGAATTCATAAGATGTAATGATACTTGGTTTGGGGGGTGTGGGGATAGGGTGGCGTGGGGCAAGCGCATGCTCGCCGTGGCTTTACATACTAATAATTACATGCTAGCGTTGGCGAATCTGGTTATTATCGAGAAGTTTGGGGACTTTTTAGTGGACCCCGAAAACTAGACAATAGTATAAGCTATAGACCGAGAAGAATCTATTTCAAATCACCCCACCGTTAAGCCGCAACAATTTCTGAGAATTTTGGTGCGCAGTCTTTTGCCTTTGGGGAAAGGGAAAATTCTAGACCCGTTTTGCGGTTCGGGCTCAACGATTGCGGCTTGCCAGGCTGTTGGGTACAACTCTATTGGTGTAGAAATTGATGAGGAATATTTTTCATTGTTAACGATGAATATCGATGAGTTTTCTGCGCTGTATCCAAAGTACAAGGGCGAGACGCTCGAAATGCCGGCAGAGTGCTTACCAGTCAAATCCAAATATACGGAAAGCAAGCAAGGGAGTTTGCTATTGCCGTGACGCCCAACGAGGCCGCTGTGTAGGGTTGGAATTTACGATAGACGGCAAAATGATATGGCTATTCCCCAATGATCCACCCCAATGATCCTTAACTCGTTATTTGAGTTGATCTTTCCCGTCGATCCGGCTAATATAAAGTCACACTTCGGATTGGTCGGGCCATGCGGCACATTCAACGCACGCTACGCAAACCCCTATTAGACGCCAGCGCCAGTTTCAAGGTCGTTATGCTGACCGGGCCGCGTCAAGTTGGAAAAACGACGCTGCTACAGGACGCGGAGAAACACGCCCGCACTTATGTGACGCTGGACGACCTGGGCACGCGTTTGGCCGCACAGCAAGATCCAGCGAGCTTTCTGGCGCGACTGGAATTGCCGGTATTGATCGATGAAGTACAATATGCCCCGAACCTATTCCCCTATATCAAAATGGCGGTCGATAAGGCAAAACAGCCCGGCCTGTTTTGCCTTACGGGATCGCAACAATTCGACTTGATGAAGAACGTTACGGAGTCGTTGGCCGGGCGCGTGGCCATCTTGCAACTCCAAGGCATTTCGCTCGCGGAAGAACAAGGCCGACCGGATGATCCGCCGTTTTTGCCCACGCTGGCGCTATTGAAGGCCCGCCAAAAAACCGCGCAGCCATTACGCCTGCGCGATGTCTACCACAAGATATGGCGTGGCACATACCCCGATATCGTTGCACAGGCGAATGATAAAAACTGGGAGTTGTTTTACCGCTCTTATGTATCGACTTACATCCAACGCGACGTACGCGATTTTTTAAACATCAACAATACCGCCGCCTTTCACAAGTTTATGCAAGTTGCTGCTGCCCGCACCGGTCAGTTGATCAACTATGCGGATATGGCGCGGGACGTAGGCGTAAGCGAGGTCACGCTGAAGACATGGCTGAACGTGCTACACGCCTCAGGCATTATTTATCTTCTCCCACCCTATTTTAACAACCGCGGCAAGCGGCTAATTAAGACCCCGAAGTTGTATTGTAACCGTCCATTCCAGCCCGTTATTTTATTCGTCGTAACCTAACGCTACCAT